>JASMTM010000044.1:0-2935 GCA_041694295.1 Petrotogales bacterium | reverse complement strand
TTTTTTTAGTTTCATTTGCTACACCTCCAAAACAAGTATAATTTATTGTTTACTTGAATGTAGTGGGACCAACTAGTCCCTGCCTTTTTGTTAACTTCAAATCTGATAGAAATCTTATATAGACTCTTGCGGGTCCTCTGGCAACACTAAGCCATCCAAGACCACTGATGTTTAACTCTTCACCAGTAAACAATTCATCATAGATTTTCTTCCAGGGATACTGTTCTAAATTTCTATTTTGGCATGGCGGAACAAGTAAGGTACCAAACCATTCATTCCACTTTTTTGTTGCCTTTTCGGGATCAGTTTCGTGTACTGTAGTATTTTCGGATGTAATGATATTTAAAATGGGAGAATTTGCTCCTGAGTCTCCCTTTACTGTTAACTTAACAAAACCTCCGATAAAAATACTTCGATTTCTTTTAGCATTTATAGAGTAAACCTTCAATTTTTTTCTAGGAGTTATCTTCTTCTGACATTCTAAAGGCAATGAATCTGTCATTCTGTTGTTGGTTGAAAGCCCTGGGGTATCGATAAAGGTAATATCATGTTTTTCATCATATATCTTAAGAGTTTTCATTGTAGTTCCAGGATACTCGCTGACTGTAATCCTATCTTCAGATTTTAGCGCATTTATCAATGATGATTTTCCAACATTTGTCATACCCATTAGCAAAAATGTTTTTTCTTTTTCGTCTGAAAGTCTTTTTAATAACCTGTTTATTCCAGATCTTTTTTTTGACGAAACCAGATAAATTTTCGATGAATCCACGTTAAGGGACTCTTTACTCCATTTAATCAGTTCGTTTCTTGAAATTTCTTGTGGAATCAAATCGATCTTATTCACCACATAATGTATTCTTTTGCTTTTGAGTTTTTCTATAACCTCTTTGGTGGCTGTACCATTAAAATCAAAAACATCAATCACCAAAATTACATTATCTGTAAGATCTAAATATTGTTTTATTTCTTTGAAGTCAATTTTACCCGTCAATTTTGAAGGGAGCACACCATAATGTTTTAATTTAAAACATCGCTGGCAGTACACGGGTTCCTTTGATTCTGTTCTGCTAATAAGAACACTTTCCGGAATATAGCCTTCAAGATCCGGTTCAACCGTTTGTAGGGCTACACCACAACCAGCACATTTCATGATCTTTTCACTTCTTCCAGTCCCTGTTTGATGTACTTAAGGGCAAATTTTTCAAAACCCCTCAATATTTTTGTTGTAAAAAAATCTTTATCAGAAAGGGGATTTACTTTTATGGTAAAAGTTCCCAGAAGGTTTCCCAGTAATATATCTGTAAAAAGTTGATCACCAATAATCACTGCTTTGTATGGTGGAACACTGTTATTTTTTAGAAGCTTTCTGGTTTTTGCTGGTACTGGTTTCCTTGCCTTTGATACAACATCAATTTCTGGTATGATTTTCAGAAGTTCATCAATTCTTTTTCTCTTACCATTTGAAATTATCGCTATTTTCATACCCATTTTCTTTATCCTGTTCAAGAGGAGGATTTTTTCATCTGATAATTTATGGGAACTCCACGGTTCAAGAGTATTGTCAAAATCAAATATAATCATTTTGTATCCGGATTCCTTTAGATTTTCAAAATCAACTTTCCCAACATCACTTAAAAAAATATGAGGTGTTCCAAGTTCTAAAACCCTGAAAAACCATCCTATAAGATAAAAAAATACCATATAACTTGACACTGTTAAGAAAGCCATGATTTTCTTATAAAAGGGCATATCCTCATGAATTGGCGGTTTTACCAAAACTGTATAAAATCCCATGCGGTTACCTGCTATTGTATCAGTCAAAAACAAATCTCCAACGATTACCGTTTTCTCTGGACTGGATTTAAGTTCCTTTAAAACCCTTTGCATTTCTTTTGTACTGGGTTTTTTCATAGAATGATAGAGTTTTATCTTATCACCAAATAATTGCGAAAGGTTGTCTATTCTTTCTTTTGGGGCGTTGGTAACCACTGCAACCTTTTTTCCTCTTTTCAAAAGGTGTTCAATAACAATTTTGTTTTTTTCGTTAAAATCCGACCTCCATACAGCCAGAGTATTGTCATAGTCAAATAGAAATGTGTCATATCCTTTGTAAATAAGTTTATCGTAGTCAACATCCCGAACACTGCTGGCTTTTTCTTTTGGTAGAGGTAATTTAAGTAACTTAAGTATGTCCAGGGTTTTCACGTATATCCACCACTTCTAAATCTATAACGTTTTTTATTGATCCAAGGAATTTCAGCGCATCTTCAAGCATATCACCAGGTACAATGATCTTCAGATTTCCATCAGCTGTCGTGTGCCGTACGTTCATAAGATTATCTTCAGCTTCGACAATATAACACAGCACATGAATATCTTCTTTTTTGATATTCAAGAAGATATCATATTCCAGGGCGTTTTTTTTGTATTCAAAATTTTGTTTCATAACAAATTTGCTGCTTCCGTTGCCAATTCAGAGCGTTCTCCTTTAACCAGATTGATGTGTCCTGCCAGTTTACTTACCTTGAATCTCGAGGCTGCATATACCAATCCACAACTGTTGGCATCCAGATAGTTGTTATCTATCTGATGCGGATCACCTGTAAGTACAATTTTTGTGTTTTCACCGACCCTGGTTATTATTGTCTTTATCTCATGTGGTGTTAGATTTTGAGCCTCATCAATGATTATAAATTGGTCAGGGATGGATCTTCCCCTAATATAACTCAGAACCTCAATTTCCAAGTTTTCATTCTTCTTAACAAATGATGAAAAATCAACATTTCTGTTTTTTAATAGTAGATGCAAATTATCATAGATAGGTTGCATCCAGGGTCTGACTTTCTCTTCGCGTGATCCTGGCAGGTAACCAATATCCTGTCCCATGGCGATAAGAGGACGAGCCACTATTAATCGTTGATATTTCTTTTCG
>JASMTM010000043.1:0-5809 GCA_041694295.1 Petrotogales bacterium | reverse complement strand
ATTCCATTTGTCAAGTAATAGTGGTGATTTGTATGTGTCAATACTTTGGCGGAAACTTTTCTCTAGAGATGGTAACTCTTCAATTTTAATATTAAAATTGCTCATTCTGTGTGTTTCGTTACCCAAACATTTTCTTCAGTTGTCCCATTGGACTTGATGTGGAACTATAATTAGCTATTTCACCCATTTTAACCCCTATAGAAGGACGATGAATCTTTTTCAAAACAGCTCTAACAGCCCCTTTAAATTCAGGGACAATGGTTTGTTCAAATGCAGGTAGTTCCGCTCTCAAAGCTTCTAAAAGAGTTCCGTTTTTACGAGCTGAAATAATGGAAGCTAAGTTTCCAGCTCCTTTGGCTGAAAATCCACGCCCTTGGCGTTTCATACGGTAACTGTAGGGACGATGATTACTTTCACAAATACCTATTCCATTTTGGACAGGTAAGTCTCGCATTTTCAAGGGACAAATACTTTCCCAATTGCGTTCTAAATAAGCCCCTAATAGACGGAGATGCTCTTCTTTCTCAGTTCTTGTTTCTTCATCTTCTATGCGACTTTCTGTCGTCGCCAATACGCTAAGAACACGTTCTTTATCATAGGCACTCACAGCTTTTCTCATTTCAATAATCATAGGCTTATCAAAACTTAACCGTTGGTTTATTTTTTCATTCACATGGTAGGGATCTCTAAAGTGTTCATGCTTTTTGCATTTTCCAATAATCTGCTCAAATTTATCTTTTTCATACCCGCTGCCGCCATCACTGTTGGATACGATGATTGTTTCCCGAATATCATACATCGCTTCTAACCACTGCCCAGCTCGTTTAAAGGCTTCTTTACTAGATACTGTACTTTCAAAAACTTGGGATCCAATAAGGACTGGTCGCTTTTGTTTTCCTACGTACGTCACACCTTCATGAAATTGAACACGATGAAGCTCAGGATTTTTCTCGCCTCTTCCTTTTAGTAATAACCCGTCGCCTTCAATAAACAGCACAGGCACTTTCCTTTTTTCTTTTTGGGGTGTTTCAATATGACTCGGAGCTTCATCCGTCCATTTTTGAACTTTCTCACCTGTTTTTTGAACCATTTTATGAACGGTTGTATGACTTACTTGAAGCGGAGTTAAGAGGTTAATGGCATCAGCCGCCTTGCGATACACACCATCGGAGGCAACCTTAGCGGCTTTCATTTCAACTAAAGGTGAATAGCGAATATACTCTTCTAAGCCGATGGCTTCATCTAATGGTACAATGCTTTTTTCGCCATCTTTTCTCATGCGTCGTCGCCTAATCTCAACAGCCCCGTATGAGAACTGAACGGTACGTTTCATTGTTTTCTGTATATCGTATCCTTTTTCTTTATAAGTATGAATTAATTCCAAATCAATCATCTCGATTGCTTTGGAAACCAGCTCACACATGACTTTTGGAAGGTATTGATCTAATCGTATTTCACTGTCTAATAATGTTTCAGAATCCTTTAATATACTGGCAATTTCTGCTATAATTTGATTCATAAGAAGACCTCTTTTCTGGATTTGTGGTTATCTCTAGATTAAGGGTCTTCTTCCTTTTTGTCTACTTTAATTTCTTACCCTACTATTTTACTTTCCGACAACTATTTTACACATAGTTCTTTGGATTATTCTACATTAGTCAATGGAATATCACTTGCATTGTTTTTAGTTCTTATACCTTCTTTTTTCCATTGATATCTACGAAGGAACATTGCGTTTGCAATGATAATCAAGGCACTTCCTTCATTTATAATTAAACCTAATGTAAGAGGCATGACTCCGATCAAGGCAGTCACAACAAGGAACGCAACTATCGCTAACGAAATAGCAATATTTTGGTCTATTTTAGAAACTGTCTTTTTACTTAATTTTAGTGTATATACTAGTTGATCTAAATTATCCTGCATTAAAGCAATATCTGCTGTCTCTAGTGCAACGTCTGTTCCTTGAACTCCCATTGCAATACCTACATCAGCCTGAGCCAGTGCTGGTGCATCATTTACACCATCTCCTACCATCGCTACCTGCCCATACTGTTTTTGCAATTCTTTCACTGCGTTAATCTTATCTTCTGGAAGGAGTTCTGCTCTTACTTCATCAACGCCAAGTTCTTTACCAATTGCTTCACCTGTTAGTCTATTATCACCTGTTAGCATAACAACCTTTTTCACACCAGCTTCTTTCAAACTTTGAATAGCTTGTTTTGCATTTTCTTTGGGTCTATCAGCTACTGCAATCATCCCAAGTACTTCATTGGCAGTTCCTAAGAGCATGACAGTTTTCCCTTGTCCTTGCAGCTTTTCAATTTGCATGACGTGGTCTTTATTTATGTTTACTTTTAATTCGTTAAACAAGCGTGGATTTCCAATGTAGTAATTATTTCCGTTAATCTTACCTTTTGCCCCACGACCTGTAAGTGAATCGAATTCTTCTACATCTGGAATTGTAATCTTTTTGTTTAATGTTTCTTCCATAATCGCATCAGCTAAAGGATGTTCGGATTGTTTTTCAAGCGCACCAGCAATCTCCAATAATTGCTTATTTGAAAGGTCTGATACCGTTACAAGATCCGTGACCGAAGGCTTTCCAACTGTCAAGGTTCCTGTTTTATCAAATGCCACAACTTGAGTACTACCAGCTGATTCTATATAAATACCGCCTTTAACCATTACTCCACTTCGAGCTGCCGTTCCAATGCCAGTAACGACTGCGACTGGCACAGACAGTACTAATCCACAAGAACAAGAAACGACTAGTACCACTAAAGCTCTATATAACCATTCATCAAAAGGTTGACCAAAGAAAAGGGGAGGTACAATAGCCACAATGATCGCTAATACAAACATGGCTGGCGTGTAAATGGCACCAAATTTCTCACTGAACCGCTGTCCTTTCCCTTTTTTCATTTGTGCGCCCTCTACTAATTTAATAATTTGGGCTAGGGTTGTATCTTGAGCAAGTTTAGTCACTTCTATTTCCAATGCACCACGTTCATTTAATGTTGAAGCAAATACCTCATCTCCTAATTGTTTTGATACAGGTATTGACTCTCCAGTAATGGAAGCTTGATCAACTGTAGTTGAACCTTTAGTGACTACACCATCAACTGGTATTTTTTCTCCGGGACGTACCAGAACGATATCTCTGATTTCCACTTGTTCTGTCAATATACGCATTTGACGACCATTTCGAATGACTGTTGCTTCACTAGGGGCTAATTCAACTAATGCTCTAATTGCATTTCTGGCTTTATCTGATGCGTATGATTCCATTAATTCACCTAAAGAGAAAATAACGACAAGCCCCGCAGCTTCTCCCCATAATCCTAGATAAATAGCTCCAATTACTGCCGCAATATGCAATGTATTAATGGAGGGACTTCCATTTCTTAATTCAACCCATGCACTTCTTGCTGGATAGATCCCTCCAACAACAATTGCAATACTATATAAAATAATCGCCCACATTTCAGGTAGACCGAATCCAATTTCTGCAATCAGTGTAAATGCTGTGACGGTTGCGGCAATAATCAACAGTATTGTCCTTGGGTGTTTATACCACCTTGTATTCATTTCTGTGTTCCCCTGAACTGACCCCTGTCAAGTAGACAGATAAAAAAATAAGTTTTTTTGAGACTAGAATTATCTAGTCTTTTTTTAATTACAAAATACAAATATTTTTTTACAGTTAGCTATTTTTTGTCTCTTTGCCTTAGGATATATAATCGGGATTCATCCCGATTATATATCCTAAGGCAAAAGTGTCATCACTTAACGAACTGCAACAACTTTAGTCATTTTAAAATCTAATAAACTATCTATTTAGTATTCACTGGTATCTTTAACCCCATAGACAAAGAAACCCGTTTTGAGTTATAGAATTCAATGTAAGTATTAATAGCATCCTCTAGGTCTTCAAAAGTTTCAAAGTGCTTTCTTCTATAACATTCATCCTTAAGGATGCCCCAGAAACTTTCCATAGGCCCGTTATCAATACAATAGCCTGGTCTCGACATACTTTGTATAACCTCATTTCTCTTTATATATTCTTTGAACCAATGGGAAGTATACTGATAACCACGATCACTATGTATCAAGGTCTTATTTGGTAACAGTTGACCTTCAATTTGCTTAAATGTTTCAGCTACGAGGTGGTTGTTATTGGAAATTCCTAATTTCCACGCAATAATTTTCTTCTCACCATAATCCAAAACTGCACTCAAATAGGCTTTAGAGTGGTTATTGTATTTTAATTCTGTTACATCAGTTAACAGGACTTCATTTGCTTTATACATTTTTTTGAATTCGCGATTTAACACATTTTCAGCTACATTTTGTGGTTTATGCGGTTTATAGTGGTATCGTTTCTTACGAATAACTGATTTTATACCTAAATGAGTCATTACTCTGTATACACATTTATGATTAGCTTTCTCCTCACAATAGTGATTTAAATAAATCGTCATTCTCCTATATCCATATATACCATTAACTTCTTCATTCACGTCAATAATTGTCTTCATGATATTATTTAAGCGTATTTCCTCAGCCGTCGGCTTTCGTTTTAACCACTTATAATATCCAGCACGACTAACCCCTAATACCTGACATAAAAGAGTTATTTTGAATCCTTTTTCTTTGAGGCAGGAGATGGTTTGAAATTCCGCTTCATATCGTGCTCTTTTAATATCGACCCTCTTTCTATCTCCTCGAGCTTTTTTAATACCGCATTCTCTGTTTTTAAGTACTCATTTTTAGCTTTTAAAGCAGCTATTTCTGTACGTAACTGTTCAGTTTCAGTTTGAATCGTAGAAGGTTTTCGGCGTCCTCGCCCATCTATTAGGCCTTCACTTCCATGTTTTTTATATTTTTGAACCCATGAGTAAACGTTATTATAAGATACTTGATATTTTTTGGCTGTTTGCACATATGATAAGTTATTGGATAAACAATCCTTGACAATTTCTATTCGCTCACTGGTCGTTGTTTTTCTCATTTTCATAGTGTACACCTCGGGTTTCGTACTGTAACTCTTACTACTTTTACCCTCAGTATACTTCATTATCCAATAACTTACAGTTGATACAGCAGGAACATTGAATCTTAGTGTTAGATCTCGAAGAGATCCCTCATCATTTAAATAAGCATTAACTACCTTTTGTTTAAATTCTTCAGAATATATATTATTTAATTTTCTAGGTTTCAAGGCCTCTAAACCATACTTTCGATATTTATTAACATATTGATAGAATATTGTATTATGTATCGATAACCCATACTCTTTTACCAAAGTTGGATAATTTATACCATCTTTGATGAACATCAGAATATATTTTTCTAACACATCTGCAGAATATACTTTTCTATTCATAAAAAAATCCCCTCTAAAGTAGACTTATTTTATTAAGTGTCTACTTTAGGGGGAGCATATCACCACCTTATTTATGTTCCATTTTTAAAATGTAATCAAAAAAATTGATATGTTTTTATTCATTTGATAGGAAAAGATAAATTAAATACTAAACCCCACTCAAAAGTTAATTAAAGGGATAACATTAAGTGGAAAAACTGGAGTTATTTAACTACAGGGTGACCTACTTTTTTTAATTTATCAGCAATGTCGTCAAGAGTTACTCTGGAATCATCATAAGTTACAGTTAATTTTTCCGCAAAAAAGTTAGCCTCTGTACTTTGAATTCCCTTTAATTTTTTCAAAGCTTTTTCAACTGTTGTTGCACATGAAGGGCAATCCAAACCTTCCACTTTTAGAACATCAGTTTTTGCTGAATTC
>JASMTM010000042.1:0-7541 GCA_041694295.1 Petrotogales bacterium | reverse complement strand
ATTGCATATACCATTTCATTTATATCAGGTTCAGGAACACAAATACGGGGAATCAAAGCCAGGTTTTGAAACCAGAGGCGCCTTTCCATGAGTTTTTCAAAACCTCTATGAAGAAAACCAGGAACCAGCCTTGCCTTTACAACTGTGTCTCCTTCTACATAAAGATGGACACTGGAATTCCCGTGCATTCCAGGGTGATTAGGGCCTATGAAGAGTTTTACTTCTTTACTCATCAGGTTCACTTCTTTCTGAGAGGAAATCAACGCTGTAATCTCTACTGGGGAAATGTTCGTTAGAATATTTCTCAGAATCAAAGTCTTTTCGCATGGGAGGCATTTCTTTCCAATTTTCAAGGATTAGTGGCCTAAGATCAGGGTTCCCTTCAAACTTAACACCAAAGAATTCATGGATATCTCTTTCATAAAATCTTGCTGTGGGCCATATTTCCATCACAGTGGGAATAACGCTTTCTCTCCTATCGATACGTGTTTTGACCAACAGAACTATACCTGATTCCCAGCTGAATAGTGTATATGCAATTTCAAATTCACCTTCAGCTATCCTATCAATGCATGTAATGAGAGACATATGGGAGAAGCTTTTTCTTTTGAGAGTTTCTAGAAATGCCACTGCTTTTTCTTTTTCTATATTCACCGCATATTTTCTCTCTGATATCTTCTCAAATTCGATGTCATTAAAGGCTGTTTTTACTTCCCTAAATGCATTTTCATTCGTGAAACTCATCGTGGATGTACACCTCCCCTAGTGCTTTGATTTGATTCTTTTTGTACCATTCATGGTTTTCTTCATAGTGTTTCCACCCATCAGCTTCGCCTTTATCTATTTTTTCCATAAGCCCTTTAAATCCATTGATAATAGCTTCGGGTCTTGGCATACACCCTGCCAGGTAAAGTTCAACAGGGACATAAAGATCCAGTTTATTGATAGTGGCGTATGAGTCGTAGTAAATTCCACCATTAAGGGTACATGAACCAAAACCTATAATATACTTTGGAGATTGCATTTGTTCATATGTATAAACAATTCTTCGCAGCGTCTTTGTGCTCAAATAACCGGTTATCAAGAGTATATCTGCCTGTCTGGGTGTTGCCATGGGGCCAATACCAAAACGCTCCATGTCAAATCTAGATGTCATCGTAGGAGGGAGTTCGACAGCACCACATCCAGTACAGTAGTAAAGCATCCATAATGATCTGGCTCTAAGCATATTGGCTACCTTTTTCCACGCTGATTGCTGTTTTGTCATTAAACTCACCTCCTTACCATAATGACAATAATTATTGATTGAACAAAGGATAATATTAGAGGCCATGTCCAGTAGAATTTCACAGCCTGCTCAACCCTAAATCTGGGTAAAATAGAGGAAATAATAATTGCAAGGAAGTATACAACAAAAAACTTCAACAAGAATTCCCAAATTGTACTTCCGCCTCCGAGAAATAGATTGACAAATAGGCCAATTTCAACAAACACAGAAAATGAATGTTGTATCATAAGCATACCAAGGTATTTACCGCTATATTCAACCAAAGGTCCAGAAGCTATTTCAGCGGGTGCTATAAATACGTCAAAAGGTTTCTTCCCCAGCATACCCAACAGTGAAATGAAAGCAACCAGGGTACCAAGCGGCATCAACCAGGCATTGTATTGTCCGGATTCTATCTGAATATTCACCAAGCCGGATATTGAAGAATTTTTGTACTGAAAAAACATGCCCACAAGGACAATCATGAAAGGTAATTCATAGCCCAGCATTTGTGTCAATGCGCGACCAATACCAATGCCCGCATTGGGATTGCCTGATCCAACAGTTGACATGGCCATACCAAGAAGCCCGATAGCAAGAAGGTAAATCACCACGAAAACGTTATCACTACCGGGGAAAACTACTAAATTACCTGCAGGGATAAACAAAGCTGTAGCAACAGTTCCTCCCAGGGCCATTAAAATGCCAAAATCAAAGATAAAGCCATGAGATATTGAGTGTTTTGAGAGTGCTTTAAAAATATCAATAAAATTTTGCCAGAAAGGAGGTCCGTACCTTCTTTGTATGCGTGCGGTTATTTTTCTGTCAATTCCTTCAAGAGTAACAGTATAGACAAATGCCAATATAATTAATGCTGCACCTTTAAGTATTATCATTCAAATCACCTCAACCACCAGAAGACAACAAGCAATGTCAACAAGCTGATAGCAACATATCCCTGTGGGTATTTATGATAGAAAAGGGTTCGCAACAATGCTCCTAATTCCCTTATCTTATATGTTAATGAAGAAAGCCAGTTTTCCATGGAAGGCCATTTTTCAAACATTCTGTCGAAAGGGCGATACATTTTATAAACAAAGTGATACAGTTCAGCAGTATATATGAATTCACCACTTGTGTATGTATCCATTAAGTCAACCTGTTTTGCCTTCTTAGTCATTAAGTATACGATTAATGCAATTATAAATCCAACCAAGAAAGCAGTAGTTACAAGAAGCGAATCCCATTGACCCGTTAAAGCAATGATTTTTGAAAAAGTCAACTGTATTACTTCACCACCGGTGTACTGAACAATTTTATTGATATAAGAAAGCGCATTGCCCGGTAGCACACCCCAGAATACAGTGAGTAAAGTTAAAATACTCATAGGTAAAAGCATAGTAAATGGTGCTTCTTTAACATTTTTATGCTCGGATTTTAATTGTCCCAAAAAAACACCGGTGAGTGGTTTAAAAACATACATGAACGAGCCGATACTTCCAAAGAACGCAGTGAAAGCCAGGAAAGGCAACCCATCATTAACTAATTGCTGATATATGAGCCATTTAGAAGCAAAACCACTCATGGGTGGTATACCTGCAACGGAAATTATCGCTACAAGATAGGTGGCAAAAGTAATCGGCATTTTTGTAATAAGTCCACCCATATTACTCATCTTCGTTGTTCCCGTTCTGTGGATTACTGCTGCCATAGACATGAATAAGGCAGCTGAAGCAAGTGCATGATTTAGTATATGCATTAAACCACCTATTGTTCCATATGTTCCACCAAGTGCTAAGGCTAATACAATGTATCCGGAGTTGCTCACTGTCGAGAAAGCGATTAGTTCTTTTACATCTTCCATTCGTATTGCCATTATCGTTCCAGCCACAATTGAAATTCCACCCAGCCAGGCCAGCGCGTAATTAACCAGTGTAATGCCTTCTATGGATGGAAGCCAGCTAAATATACTACTGGAGGGAATTACTGCTACTATAATGAATAATAAATAAGCACCAATTTTCGTGAGCGCACCTGATAATATTGGGCTGAATTCGTCAGGCGCAGTTGAATGAGAACCTCTCAACCATATGTGAAGAGGGAACGAACCTGCTTTTGCAAGTACCATAATTCCAAAAAGCACGAAAATCAGGATTTTTGAGCTGTCAGGGGCTGTCTTCAGTTTTTCAGCTACTTCAAAATAATTGACTGTTCCAAAGTTTTTCAATATGAAGAATATGGCGTAAAACATAGAATACGTTCCAACAGCGCTAATGGAAACATATTTAATGGCTTCTCGAAAAGATTTTTTCTTATCCATTACTATCATTATCAGCGATGACCAGGTTGAAATCTCCCAAAAAATCATGAGCGTCAAGAAATCCATCGAGAGTGTTGAACCAATAGCTCCAGCAGATACAAGACTTAAAAGAAAAAGTTTTACCGGAGTTTTTTTCTTTATTGAGAACGTGAAAATGGCTGACATTGAAATAATTAACATTATTATAGAAGCAAAATACCAGTTAATTGGCGTAAAGCCGAAACTGAGTTTAATTCCTTCTATAATCTCAAATTTACTTATTGTATTTATATTTCCTTTTTGTAAAAGAATGAAAGCAAATAGAAAAAACTGTACAAGTAAAAATAACGCATAGGCTATTTTATTACTATACCTGGCCAGTAAATACAGGAAAGGGCCAGCCAAAAGACTTATCAATAACATTAAGTCAAGGCCCATTCACATCACTCCCATCGGACTATTACCCAGTTGAACTGATAGCTCTCCAATTTTGTTGAAAAAGTCAAGACTGGACTGCGGTAAAATACCAAAAATTATTATAATAAAAACAGCTATTAGACCAGCTAATGCAAGCCCAAAGGGAATAGGAGTCCTTTTTTCGCTTAACTTTGCGTATGGTTTTACAAGATTAAAAATCCATCTAAAATAATAAGTGGCTTCAATTGCTGCAGTTATTAGAATTATTGCAGGTATCCATGCAGATTTGTCAATAGTCGCCGAAATGATGTAGAGTTTAGAACGGAATCCGAAGAATAAAGGCATACCTGCAATTGTTAAAGCACCTGCACCAAATAAAAGTGACAAAAGAGGAGACTTTCTACCAATTCCAGAAATGTCATCTATGTTATCACTCCCTGCCACAAGCATAATTTGAGATGCTACCGAAAAAAGCAATAATTTTCCAAAACCATTGTTTAAAACCAGCATAGAAGCACCTATAAGAGACTTAGAACTTCCAATTCCAATCATTGTGAGAATAATTCCGGCCTGGGCAATACTAGAATATGCAAGCATTTTTTTCATTCTCTTCTGACTGAAGGCAAGAATTTCTCCGACAACTGCTGTAATAACCCCCAGGATTATTGTAAGTTCATTTAGTTTTCCAGAATTTATCATAAAGACGATTATCCGTAAAAAGGCTGATATCATTGCTATTGGAAGCACAGAAGCAAGGATAGTGGAACTCCTGCCCGAAGCATTTGCATATACATCAGGTGCCCATCCATTAAAAGGGAATAGCTTGGTTTCAACACCCAATCCTACTATCATTAGTAATCCTGCTACTAATAACACATCAGGATTCATTGATGTTACCTTTGACACAACATCAGCCATATTCAGTGTTCCAGTTGAAGCATAAATCACTACCACACCAAGAAGGTAAAAAGACGAAGCAATAGAACCCAAAATTAAATATTTAAAAGAAGCGAGTTTACTTACAGCTTCAGTTCCAGATGAAGCCATAATATAAGCTGCAACTGCAGAAATTTCCAGGAATACAAAAAGATTAAAAAGATCTCCTGTAAGAAGGATTCCGTTAACTGCAGCTAGAGAAAGCATAAAAGCAATAGAATTTTTTTCTGGTTTTTTTATTACCTCAGCTGAGGTAGTCATAAGTGCGAGCAAGAATATTATATTGATTGTCAATAAGAAAAGACGCGTAATATCATTGACCACAAGGTTAATGCCGTAAGGTGGTGCCCAACCTCCTATTATGTAGCTTTCAATACCGTTTCCATTGAATATAAAAAAACTCAAAGTAACATTTATTATAGAAGAAATCCAGAGAAAAACTTTTGAAAATTTACCAGCAAAAATACCTAAAAACGCGAGACCAAGTGGTAAGGCAATCAACCATACGGGGTTCATGAATTATCCCCCCTTATTTCATCTAATTCTATCGTTCCGTATGATTCCTTTACTTTTAATACAAGAGAAAGGGCAAGAGCTGTTACTGCAACACCTATAACAATAGCTGTAAGAACCAGAGCTTGAGGAAGAGGATCCACGAAATTCATGGAACTGCTGTTCACTATTGGAGAAAGAATGGGGATTTTTCCTTCAGCTACATAACCCAGTGAAACAATAAAGAGATTAACACCAAGTTCAGCAATATTAAGTGAAACCACCAGTTTTACGAGATTTTTCTGTGATAATAAGCCATAAATACCAACTGCTATGAGCATTACTGAAAAATACTGAATCATTTTTCTTCCTCCTCTGCAAAGAAATCATCGAGGAGTCCAGAGAGTTCCGCTCCAACTTTCAAACCGATTATGGAATAAACAACGGGGGCTATTCCAGCACTAAAAAGATTGCCTATGGTTCCAGTAGGCAGGAAATTTTGAAGGAATGAACCAGTAATAATTAAGCCAGCGATTCCTATTACTACATATAAAAAACCCATAGAGCCTTCGAGAAATTTGAGGAGTTTTGACACTCTTTTATCATCTTCAACCACAAGCATTAACAGTGTGCTAGCTGCTATTATTGTTCCTCCAGGGAATCCACCGCCAGGGGTAAGGTGGCCATGAGTAAAAACATATACCCCAAAAACCAGTAAGAGAGCGACTATGATTCTGGCAGATATTTTTAAAATTGGGTTGACAGAAATAGCTAGCCTTTGCCGTTTACCTCCACCTATAAGTATGGCTACTCCTGTAGTTGCAATAAAAAGAACAGTGACTTCACCAAGAGTATCTAAAGAACGGTAGTTAACCACAATTGAAGTAACCATGTTTGCTGAACCACTTTCAGCATTATTCGTTTCACCATAAATAATTTCACCTGCATCTTCACTTACAGATTTTGATATATACCTACTAGAGACGCGTTCTGCCAAATTAACTTCTCCGAATTTTGGAATGCCCATTAGTGATTTTGAATCTGAATTAAGAATACTTACAAACATTACAAAAAAAAGGAAAGCAATTATTGCAGCTACGACTTTTTTCATTCAGATTTTCCCCTCCCCAGTCGCTTCAAAGTAAGAAGAAAAATTGCGGTTGTAAATCCAGCTCCTACCGAAGCTTCAGTTATAGCGACATCTGGCGCTTTTAACAATACAAAAGAAACCACTGCAAGTAAACTTGACAGAGAAAGCATTACAACTGAAGTGATCAATTTTTTTGCTTCAATTGCTACAATTGCACTGATAACAAGTACGATTCCTATGATAAAAGAAATAACATTCATTTGTCTGCGCCTCCCTTTTTTGAAAGGTATTCTTTTATGTCAGTTCTCGAATCCGGTTTCACTCCAGCTTTCAACGAAGCCCTAGCTAGCGCAGAACTGCCAACGGGGTTTGTGATGGCTATAAATGCTATTATAATAATGGTCTTTAGGAGCCATTCAGGGTGAGTAAACCCGACACCTAGTATCAATGAAAAAGAACCTAGGGTTGTAGCTTTCGTACCAGCCTGTAGTCTGTTGTAAACATCTGGCATTCTGAAAATTCCAAGCCCGCCAAGTAGGTAGAAAAGCGAACCAAAAGTTATAAGAACATATCCTGTTATTTCCATAATCATTTTTTACCCTCCAGATAACGCGCCACAATTACTGTTTCAAGAAAGGAAAGTGCAGCATAAACAAGAGCTATATCAAGAAAGAGAGCGTTTTCCTCTATAAACGCAAACAGCACAATAACACCGGTGATTATGACATTCATAACATCAAGAGCAGCAACCCGGTCAGATAATGTGGGACCGAGCAGTATTCTCAACAATGAAAACAGTGCACCAATAAATATCAGGGAAAGATAAATCATAAATACAGTCATTCAAAAATCCCCCCAATCCTTTTCTCTAAACTACCAACTATTGCCTTTTTTATTTTTTTAGGATCGTCAGTTTTTATGTCAATCCAGTGAACATAAATGCAATCGTCATCGATTTCAAGACTGAGTGTACCCGGGGTAAGCGTTATTGAATTCGCAAGAGTTAGTTTTGAGATATCGCCTTTTAAGTTCAGATGTAT
>JASMTM010000041.1:0-3603 GCA_041694295.1 Petrotogales bacterium | reverse complement strand
TAATAATCGGGTCATTTTTTGGCCTACTTGGTGGAAAAAAGCTATCTGAAAGTAGCAAAGATATTCTTTTCAAGGCTATTGGATTATTAACAATCGGTCTGGGAATATCGTTGTTTCTTGAATACAATAACGCGCTTGTCGTTCTTGGGAGTCTCGCAATTGGAGGCTTGCTAGGCGAATACTTAAAAATTGAAAGGCAGCTTGGAAAACTTGCCGGAGGGGAAAATCAGGACCCTGATTTTGTAAAAGGTTTTGTGACAGCAACTGTATTATTTATTGCTGGACCGATGACCATAGTTGGCTCAATAAAAGCTGGAGTACAGGGAAATAATGAAATAATTTTCTTGAAATCATTAATGGATGGACTTTCGTCTATTATGCTGGCAGCGAGTTTTGGATCAGGAGTATTGATGTCTGCAGTTTCTATATATTTAGTCCAGGGATTTATTGTTAGCTTTTCTGGTTCTCTTCAATTTCTCCAAAACGAAATATATTTGGGCGATTTCTCTGGTGTTGGTGGTTTGATTCTGCTAGCACTTGGAATTAGACTATTAAAAATAAAAGAAATAAAGGTTGGTAATTTCTTTCCTGCTCTCATAATTTCGCCAATCTTGACATATATTGGTACGCTCTTTGGTTAAGTTTTCTATGAGACTCAACATTTGTAGTTAGAAAGCCAGAATTTATATCCTCTTTTTAATTTCTTCAAAAACCTTAACCAAAACCAAATAAGTTCACCAAGGTTTTAACTCAAAATTTTTAGTATAGAATATAACTAAACATTTTTCTGCCAATGGTTGTTTCTTTGATAAATATTCAAAAATAAGGCGATTTAATGTATAATATACCCAGGAGGGGTATGAATGAACGAAATGATCTCTACAGCTACTAATACATTGCAGTCTACTGGAAGTATAGGCGGAAGCGGTTTCTCTCCACTAATTACAATGAGTGTGAGTTATGGCAGTTCTTTCCTTGGAGGTTTACTTTCATTTTTTTCACCTTGTGTTTTGCCACTAATACCTGTTTTTTTTGGTGTACTCATGGGGGGAACCAGCGATTCAAAAACCCGCTTTCTTAGAGGGGCTTTCTTTACGCTTGGAATGTCCATATTCTTTTTTATGCTCGGCATAGGTGCTGGAGGGCTTGGCCAATTTATAAGAGAATATGATTATATAATGAACGCTATTTCCGGTTCATTGTTTATTATTTTTGGATTCATGTTCTTTTTTGAAAAAGGAATAAAGGGTGTAAAAATAAACGTTACAAAATTTAGTGGTGGTCCTATTGGTGGTTTCATAATGGGAGCTGCCCTCGGTTTAATCTGGGTACCTTGTGCTGGACCCGTGCTTGGTTCTATATTGGTCCTTGCTGCAAATCAGGATACTATTGCTAGAGGAGGAACATTACTTTTGACCTATTCTCTAGGTCTCAGCATACCCTTTCTAACGTTAAGTGGTTTTGTAAGCAAAATTACCTCACGCATTTCTTTTGCTGGAGAGAGCAAGGCTAGAAAAATAACAAGATGGCTTGTATTTATCGTATTAATTACTGTAGGAATATTAACGATTTTTGGACAATTGAATATACTTCAATCTTTGGCGTAGGAGGCTAATTTATGAAAAAATTCTTATTGATATTTCTTCTTGTTACCATAAGTTTTGTTGGATTCGCTTATGAAGGAAAACTTAATAATCTAGAAACCGCATTAAAGCTGGCTTCACTTGAAAAGAAAACAACTATAATAATGTTTTCAGACAAATCCTGTTACTACTGCAATCTTTTTAATGAAAAAACACTGACTGACACGAAGGTTCAACAACTTTTGAAGGCCGGGTATACATTTATAGAAATCTACAAAGGTAAAGAAAAAGTTGAACTGGTATTGAATGGAGAATCCAAAACCTATACATATGCAGAATTGTACAGTGTTTTTGGAATAAGTGGTACGCCTACACTATGGTTTTTAAGCTCAACTGGCAATCCTGTAACTAATTTGCCTGGTTATGTTCCCCCAGACATGTTTGTTAAAGTACTTCAGTACTTAGGTGAAGAAGCGTACAGGCAGGAAATTACCTTTGAGAGCTATTCAAAACAAGAACACGATTATATTGGTGATAGTCTGATAATAACTTTGAACAGCGAAGAAGCAAACTACGTACTCAATAATGATCCCCTCGCGAAGAAATATAAAGGTGATTTTGATAGATTTACAATATGGATTGTTGAAGATAAAAACACAGCCAATACTCTAATTGAAAAAGGTGCTTTTAGAGTGATCCTGATAGAAGGATGAACTAGAAATATTCTTTAGAAATTTCCTCGAATATCCTGGTTGTTTCACTATCAATGTTACATGCACGAATAACTTTAACTGAGCTTGCTGGATTATTTTCAAAGTAATCCAGCAATGCTTTAAAAAATGTTCTTGCGCACTCTCTTTTTGACACACCGAATATTCCGGAAGATACAGATGGAATTGAAATAGAAGAAAGTTCCAGCTCATCGCTTTTGCTTAGAATATTATAAAAGCTCTTATACAGTAGTTTTTTGTAATTTTCGGTGCTTTTTTTAGGTCCATGAACATGTATCACATATCTGGATTTCATTTTACCAGCACCAGTTACTGCCACCTCAGAAACGTTAAGAGGCCCCTTTTCTGATATATATTCATCGCTCTGTCTCTGAATAGATTCTCCACCAGCTCGCGCTATGGCTCCTGCAACACCTCCACCGTGTTTTAGGTGTCCATTGGCAGCATTGACAATGGCCTCTGTTTCTTCTTCTGTGATATCTTTCTGAATTATCTCTAGTACCCGGTTATCATTCAATTTAATTTTCTTCATTTGTTTTCATCACCATAATCCTTGAGATCGCCCCATAATTTTGATAAACGCTCTCTTATAAACTTCTCTTTCCCTTTATTTGCTGGGTTGAAGAAAATTTCACTTTTAAGCTCTTCCGGAAGATAACTTTCAAGAGAAAATCCACCAACAGAATGGGGATAGGTGTAATTCTTTCCGTAATCCATTTTTTCCATCATATCTGTCACGGGATTCCTTAGTTTTAGTGGTACAGGCAGATTTGGTTTTTCGCGGGCTTTCTTTTTAGCTTTATCTCTTGCCTCTATTACGGAATTGCTCTTTATGGCTACCGATAAATATATAACACCTTCTGCAAGATTCAGTGTGCATTCTGGAAGACCTATTCTTTCTACTGCCTCAAAACATGCAACAGCAATTAATAGTGCTGTCGGATCGGCCAGTCCGATATCCTCGGAAGCAAAAATTATCATCCTTCTCGCGATAAATTTTGGGTCTTCGCCTCCCTCGATCATCCTCATCATATAATAAAGAGCGGCGTCTGGATCGCTCCCTCTAAGGCTTTTTATAAAGGCAGAAATAAGATCGTAATGTTCTTCACCCTTTTTACTGTATCTGCCTCCTGGAATCAGTGAGAGTTCTTTCATTAGTTCAACGTCCACACTCTTCTTTTCAAGTCCTTCAGCACTTTCAGATAGTGTATCCAGAATGTTCAATGCAATCCTGGCATCTCCTCCTGAGTTTTGAGCTATTATCTCCAGAACATCACGATGAACGGTGA
>JASMTM010000040.1:0-3210 GCA_041694295.1 Petrotogales bacterium | reverse complement strand
TAGGCCTAAGAATGACCCGATTATTACTGCAATACTATTTACTATGACAGAGATATTTAGCATATGTTTCCAACTTTCTTTTTTTATTTTTTTCTTTCATATGATGAAACGAAATGTTGAAGTTTCTTATCTAATACAAGTCCGAATTCTTTGTGTTTAAATTTTACAACATCAATGAACTTTTTAGTATTTCCCTCAAAGGCTTTTCTACCTGAGTTAAGAGCAATAATGTTATCTGTAATATCTAAAAAATCTTCTGGCCAGTGTGTTGAAATAATAATGGTTTTATCTGATTTTTTAAGCTTGCTAATTAATGATTTTAATTTCATTAGTCCGTTATCATCAAGCGAAGCGGTTGGTTCATCAAAAAACAGATAATCTGGATCATGAACAAGAGAGCAGGCTATCGCGACTTTTCTTCTTTCTCCTCCAGAAAGTTGAAATGGAGAAGTTTCAGCAAATTTTTCTGGATCGAGTCCTACATAGTTCATTGAATGCGCATAACGTTTTCTTATGTTGTCCAGTTTGTAGTTTTTTGCAGCGTAGGTGACTTCTTTAAACACGTTTTCTTCAAAAAAATAATTTTCCGGGTACTGAAATACAAATCCAATATATCTTAAATTTGATTTCACGTTGTTTTCGGAATAGGAAACTGTTCCAAAGGTTGGCTTTAAAAGTCCAGAAGATATCAACAACAACGTAGATTTTCCTGAACCATTAGCGCCAATGATAAGGTTAATACTTCCTGGTTTAAAACTTGAATTTATTCCCAGAAGGGCTTTTACGCTATCATCATTGGTGTTTTGATAAACATGGGTTATGTTTGAAAGAGTAAGCATAATAATTCACCCGATGTATTCAGGAACTAAGATCCCGCTTTTTTCAAACAGATCGATATTTTTTGAGATATCTTTTCTGGGTCCATCAAAAATTATTTTTCCTTCATCCAGCAGAATAATTCGTTTGCAATGAATAAGATCAAAAAGTTTTATTGCAGCAACAACAAGAGTTATCCCTTTTGAATTTAAGTTGTTTACGAAATGCTGCATTTCATGGTGCTGAATTCTATCAAGCATACTAAAAGGCTCGTCCAGTAATAACAGTTCTGGTTTCATTGCTAAAACAGAAACCAGCGATAATTTTTGTTTTTGTCCTCCAGATAGTGTCAAAGTGTCGCGGTCTTTAAGTGAATAAAGTGAATGCTCTTTAAGGACAGTTTCTGCGTAAATATCTTCTTCTTCAGGTATTATGCCAAGGTTCATGATACTGAACTTGATGTCTTCGAACACAGTACTACCAATTATCTGGTTATCCGGATTCTGAAAAACGTAACCACTTTCGCAGGTGCTTATATGTCCTTTGGATATTTTTGTAACCCCTGCAATGGACTGCAAAAGCGTTGTTTTTCCTGATCCATTTCTACCGATGATTCCAACATATTCTCCTTTGCAAATATTCAAAGTTAATGGACCAAGTACGGTTTTATTATTTTTCCTAACTATGATTTCTTTTATTTCAGCAAGAGTTTCAGAGCTTGACAGAAACATAAACTCTAATTCCTCCAGATCTGACAAGAGTTCTTACATTAGTGAAAACTGTTTTCAATATTTTTTCAATACGTGAGCCACCTTTATTATGGTAAGCAACAACATTAAGCCTGCCTTCTTTTTTGAGGTGAGAAGGTGCTTCGGTTATCATTTTTTCCCATACATCTTTTCCAGCTGCAAATGGAGGATTAAGAACTATGGAATCAAACTTATTTTCATTCCATGGTTCGTATATGTTACCCTCTCGAATTACTGCTTCAATGTTATTATCTCTGGCGTTGATCTTTGATAATGTGAAAGCGCGTTCATTGATGTCACTCATGTAAAGATCAATATCCGGGTGTTTTTTCTTTAGAGAAATGCCCACCAATCCATACCCACACCCAAGATCAAGTAATGAACCGCGAGTGTTTATTTCGCAGTGCTCAATTAGTAGCTGACTGGCACGATCTACCCGTGAAATGGAAAAAACACCTGCGGCAGTGACGAAAAATAACTTAGTACCGTTACTTAGATTGATTTCAACGGTTTTTTTCTTGAAAGCTGAAGAAGGTTTCTTTGAATAATAATGTTGAAATTTATATTTGTTTTGAGTATACTCTGTCAATAATCAACCAAGCCTTCCCATTTTTCTTCCCCCGATTATGTGAAAATGAAGATGATTAATTTCCTGACCAGCATCTTTTCCATTATTCAAAATCAATCTATAACCGGATTTTTCGATATTTTCTTTTTTTGCAATTTTATCAATGAGTTGAAACATTTCCTGCAATGCCTCACCACCAAGTGCCTGAAGCGAAATAGGGCTTTCAATATGTTGCTTGGGGACTAACAGCACGTGTGTCGGAGCTACGGGGTTAACATCCCGGAAAGCGATAAAATTATTTGTTTCCTCAACAATATCGGCATTTACTTCTCCGCTAACTATGCGGCAAAAAATGCAAGTCATTTTACTCCCTCCTACTTCTTTTTCAAATCAAGCATGTGTTTTCTCAGTAATTCGGTGATAAGCTCTGCTGGGTAATACCCAAACTTTTCAAAATTAATGCTGAAATCCTTTTCGCTATTTTCGTCACAATAATCGAGAACTACTTTTAGCACTGTAAATCCAACATTATTCATTGATGCAACTCTAGCAAGAACAGCTGAATCCATATCCAGACATCTGGCATTGAACCGCTTTCGCAAAGAATCTCTTTCTTTTTTACTCATTACGATTTTGTCACCAGATATTATCTTACAAAATTCGATTTTTCTGGCATGTTCCCTTAGATGTTGCATGGTCGGAGTTTCATCTGTATTTACGCTTACCATGCCAGAACGCATTGGTAGAAATACATCGTACTGCTGGAATTCAGTACCCAAAACCAGTGTACCGGGTTCTAAACTATCATCGAGAGCTCCAGCACCAGATGTAAAAATAATTTGATTCGGTTTAAATACATCAATGAATTTTTGAGTAATTACAGCAGTTTCAACTTTTCCTACAAATCCACTTGTAACAACTATCTCATTTTGTCCGATTACACCGCGATTGTATGTTCTACCAAGAATTTCACCTGTTTCCAGGGTGATCATGTTGTCTATAATTGGTTTTATCTCGGGCAGGAAGACCCCTGTTGAAAGGATCATTTTCCTCACCCCCCTTCTCTAAAACCATTAT
>JASMTM010000039.1:0-3594 GCA_041694295.1 Petrotogales bacterium | reverse complement strand
TTGCGGGGAGTAGCGCAGATGGAAGCGTGTCTGCATGGGGCGCAGAAGGTCGCTGGTTCAAGTCCAGTCTCCCCGACCAAAAAGCGGAGGAAAAATCCTCCGCTTTTTAAATTGTTTTACAGTCTAACTTATTCGATCTCTATGAGTATATCGTCCATTATATAAGGGTCTTCTTTTGTACCTCCACCGAAATGATAAGCTTTTGGCTCTGGAAAAAGATCACGATACTTTGCTTCAATTCCGTCGAAGTCCCAGGTTGTGATATAAAACTTATAACCTTCCAGGCTTTCCGGTCTATCAAGAAGCTCTCCCGAGATTATCAGTGTTACTTCATTTTTCATCTTATCGGTTTTAACAAGAGGTGTTGGTGAAATAGGGGTTCCAAAATTATCCGGTCCACTTCCATCAGATGAATAGGCGACTATGGACCATCCATTTGCAAATATGAAGTAATCCCAGTCATAGTTTTTAGGCATTGTTGCATTCAATTTTGGAAGTTCCGTGGCGCCTGTTTTATTGGGATCATCTATAAAAATCTGGAATGTCACATGATCAAATCCGTTTTGTGGACTCCAGGAGGTCGTAAGATTTGCGGTTTTCATGGAGATGTTTATACTTGAACCAATCTTTTTTACGGTAACACCCAAAAGGTCCATCTGTTCATTGAAGGTTACATCCGAAGGATATTTGTAATCCCCTGTTGGTCCATGATCGTCACCTTCAGGATCTTCGATCTGTGCAATTATCTCTTCTGGAATGTCAAGTACTATGCTGTAATCTTCCGAATATTTTGAGTTTGTCCTTTTTTCTCCATACACTTTAAAAAGAACTGTATGTACTCCTGGATCAAATTTGGAAATATCCCATTCATATGACCATTTATCAGCCTCTACAGGAATTTCAACAGCCTGGTCAATACGTCTGTCGAATATTACTCTTATTCTTTCTGCATTCTTTGATGTTCCTGTTATTACATAGTTGGAGTTTATCTTCATCCCATCCTCAAGATCCGGATATATTTCCACCGTATTCTTGTCAATTTCATCTTTCTCAGCAGTTGCCAGCCCTACATATACACAGCGTGGATTCAAAACAAGGTCAATCTCTCCGTCAGCGTCGGCTGAATAATTTTTTGCCAGTGTAGCTTCAGTAAATAAAGGTTTTACAACACTACCTGGTTCCAACCCTGTTTCAAGATTTGCCAGGATGCGCCTTTCCTGTGATGTGTTAAAAAGTACAAATGCAGTTTTTTCTCCATTATCAATTTTATAAGCAAAGACTCCAGGCCCATTTGGATTCTCTTTCAGTACTTCCACTGAACCATATCTGAAAACAGGGTTATTTTTTCTCAGTGCTACCAATTCCTGAATAAAATTATACAACTCAAAGTTTCTGTTATAGTGATCTTCACCGCCTGAAGCGTATCCCTCTTTAAACATTGCTGCTCTCGTTTCGGAAAATCCCTGTTCAGTTCCATAGTAAACCGCAGGAATGCCAGGAATGGTAAAAATAAACGACAACGCCTGTTTCAGATTTATCAGACCAGCACCCTGAAGGAACCTTTCCATGTCATGGTTGTCTACAAAAGTAACCATTCTTTCGGGATTCTCGTAAATTTGTTGTCTCTGTTCCAGTCTGTAAGCAAGATTTGAAGTAGCTTTTCCTTCCTTAAAAACCTGTCTAAGAGCAATATTCAATGGAAAATCGAGCATCGCATTCATTCCGTCATCGAAGTACTCTTTTATCTTCTTTTCTGCCGTATTATCAAAGGCTTCTGTACTTACCCAAGCTTCACCAAAGGTTATGAAGGTTTCGTTGTTTTTTCCTGCTTCTCTTGCTGCATCATATATACCATCTTCACCATTAAGGAACTCTTTCCAAAATTCATGTGGCACATATATTACCGTGTCTATTCTGAATCCATCTATACCCACTTCTTTTATCCATTGTGTATATGAGTCTTTCAATGCTTCTACAACCTCAGGATTTTCTGTATTGAGATCATCCAGTCCTGACATCTGGTAATTGAGACGCTGTTCATCACTTTCAAAATTCGTAATATCCGGTGTCCAGTGATATATATTTTGATCTTTATCTTCATTGTAGTTGTTTAACGAAAAGGGATATTGAGTGGGCGAATTTGAAGGAGCGCTTTCTTCATTTAGTTGAAATTCTCCATCGACAAACCGGAAGTAATCACCCACGTGATTTGTCACAATATCCTGAATAACATATATACCGCGTTTGTGAGCTTCTTCAACCAATTTTTTATAGAGTCCCATATCACCAAAATGCTCATCTACGTTCTTAAAATCACGTGCCCAGTATCCGTGGTAACCTCCGTAATTAACCCAGGGATTCCACCACTGATTTGCTACCGGAGGGGTTATCCATATCGCAGTTATTCCAAGATCTTTAAGGTAATCCAGCTTATCTATCAAGCCCTGTAGATCTCCACCATTGTAATGTGCGTTGTCAATACCATATTCACCTTCATTGAAGTTGTCATTAAATGGGTCTCCATTGGCAAAACGATCCAGCATGAGCATGTATATTACCTGATCTTCCCACTTTGGTTCTGCAGCATAGGCCGAAACTGCTACAAAAGTGAAAATAATAGTAATCAAAAGGATTTTTTTACACATATTTCAACACCCCTTACACCAAAATATTGTTGAAAAACTCCCCCAGACTCTTAACTCTCAACCTGTGCTTTATATCACGATTATATGGCCAGTCGAGAATGTATGTATTTATCCCATGCTCAATCAAGTTTGTAATATGATGTGGTGCATCATCTACAGCTGCTTCAACTCCCAATATTCTGCACAATTCACCCTTATTTGAAGAAACAATTACAGAACCCGAAACACCCAGATGTTTCTCAAGCCATTTCTGGGATTGAGCCTGCACCGATCGCCCCTTTATGGGAAAACGGGATGTAATAAAATAGATATCGTGTTTTCCTTCCTTTAAAATAGCTGAAAGTCTTTCAAGATCTTCTTTAGAAGCATACAAAGGAAGCGTTTCATAGAAGTTTTCAGTGTTTGTTATCTTCTCCCATACTTTTTCTTCCTTCTCAAGTGTCAACTCAGGGATATTCTTCCAGAAATCCCATTCTTTAACCTCTATCTCTGTAGGTGTTCCATACATTTCATGTGCTACCTCAAGGAATGCTTTATTGAAATCTGTCAAAACATCATCCATATCGATCATTATTCTCATTCAATCACCTCAAATTTTAAAATAACAACACCACTGATAACATCATCAAAATTATAACCTAAATGATTTTCACTATGTGAAGAAGTTTTTTAAAGGCTTTTCGTGCCCAATATTTTCGAAAAGCGTTTAAACAGAATCCTGATTTAACTCCAGCAAATTGTTCTATGTTCTTATCTTAAAATGGTAAGCTCGGTCAGGAGGTGATTAGATGAAAAAAATCTTTATTATTTTACTGATCTGTTTTTCACTATTTGCTTATGCCAATGGAGTTGATGTGGAAACATTAAAGCAAAGTATCGAAAATGACCCGGGTGATTATGAGTCACTCTCAAAGTTACTTGAAATGTTTGAAGATGAAGAAGATTATTA
>JASMTM010000038.1:0-3038 GCA_041694295.1 Petrotogales bacterium | reverse complement strand
TCAACAAACTCCTCAGAAATATCCACCGCATCTTTCCAGAGATTCTCAAACTGATCCAGCGCATAATCGACATCTCTCCGGTCTTTAAGCTGCACATTGAATTCTCTGTTTGCAACTAAACCAGAAAGCGAAAAATTACTTGATCCTGTAATTACTGAACCGTATTCCTTATCATCTTCATGGTACCGGCTGATGTAGACTTTGGCGTGAATGTTCCTGGAAGGATAAGCTTTTATCTCAAGCTTTTTGCCATTCCCTCTTTGTTTAATGTCCAAGTCTTTGTCAGGACAGTCAGTTTGAAGGAACTCTATGAATTTCTTGATTCCGATCTCCAGTCGTTTGTCTACCTCTTTTGATTTTTCAATTTCTTTAATCAGGTTCTTCTGGTATTCCTTCTTGGCATTTGCATGGGAATCAAAATCCATTACCGTTTGGTTCTGATATTCATTGATGGTTTTATATGATTCCTCATCAACGCCAAGACCTACCAGAATTCTTGTTTTATCTACTTTCTCGATAGCTTCATACATCTGATAAAAGCCAGATGAACGGAAATAGCCAACTAACACATCAAAGTATTGGGTGTCTTTGAGTGTCCTCAGAAACCTGTCCAACAATGTAGAACCAGGTTCATTGGTAAAAAAAGTGGTATCCGTATGTAAATCTGTCCTGTTCAAATTTTCTTTAGTCTTTTCTTTACCTGGTCAAGCGCTTTTACCCCATATGTTTCGTTTTTAACAATAGGGAAAATGCTGTCAGAAAGCCATAATACAATCAGTTCCTGTTCACTTGAATCAAGCAGTTTGGCCAACTTTATAATGTGCTCTCTTTTGCAGCTTTTTTCTCCTCTTTCGATCTTGCTTATCATAGCAGTGTCGATTTCAAGATGTGCTGCAACTTCTCGAAGAAGCATCCCTTTTTTCTCCCTCAACTCTCTGAGTCTTTGACCTAACATAGCTTGTAATTAAAGCGCTTGTCTATAAAGGTCAAATCTATGAATTATTTTGTGATTTTCTTTATCGAGCGATGGCAAAATTGCACTCTTTTGCAAAGCTTGGGTTGCGGGTTGGCTTGAGCGGCTTTGCAAATGTGTGCAATGTGCGTAGGCAGAAATTTTCAAAAATGCGAAGCGGGGGCTTTTTCTTTTTTCTTCTCGGTCAGTCGTCCTTGTCCGGCTGCTCTGTCTTTCATGTCGAGTTAGTCCGATGATATAGTCGGTCTGTGATACGATATGTCTGTCTTTACTCGTCATTGTCAATGTGTCCGTTGTCTTTTTTTGCATGTGCCCCAACGTTTAGTATAAGAATAGTAGCCGACTGCGTGTCACTTTCCTGTCAAGTTACAAGAAAGTTGAAGCGGGCTACAACACTTGAATTTACTACTATCTCGGCTATTATTTTTATACATTGTTATCGGCTTTTTTTTCTTCAATCTCATTCGGCAAAATACTTTCTGAATCAGGGCTGAGCAATTTAAGATTCTTCTCTACAACTTTTCTCGAAGTATTTGCATAACAATAAACACAAAGGTTGTTGCATGTATTATAAGAGCCAATGTCTTTGCTGAATATACAACCACATGCTAACCGCTGTCCTTTATCTTTAAGATTTGGTCTTGTTTGAACTCCGAATAGAGTATTATCAGGTGGTGTATAACCCAAAAAATCCATTAATTTTTTGTCATGACTAAATAATTTAATCATTAAATCATCATCGATGCATTTGTTGTGTTCTATGTCATATTTTTCAAGGTGTATATCTTCACCACAAGTAGCTATTGTAAAATCTGGATTTATCTTTTTCCACTCAATTAAAATCTTTTGCATACCTTCAGCAAACTCGATTTTCTTTTCTTTTGTGAATTCCGCTTGTTCAATATTATTCTTTGTGAAGAAATCAATTTCTCTAATTAAATTATTTTGTACTCTTTTGTATTCCATTATGTCAGCATAACTAAATACGAGTTTATTTGTGTAGTGAATTAGCTTGTTCCCTAAATACCAAACTTTTTTCAATAAATCCCTTACAGTCAAATTATCTGTCAGAATTAATGGGTCGAATCTCCAAATAACTTTCTCTTTTCCAATTTTTTCGGATAAATCAATAAAGGTTTGTATTCTCTTTTCAAGATTTGGCACATTGGGCTCAAAACCTTCCTTATCATAATCATTAACAGTGTATTGGAAATAGTAGTTAATATTCCGTTTATCTAATTCTGGTAAGTACTGAATTATCGGTTTCGGATTTTTAGTCCAAAAAACTACAACACGTGTATTTGCAAATGAAATATATGAAGGAGTTTTTCTATTAAACGGATTTATCCATGTTACATATCCACGTTCTAAACGATTAAAAAACCATTTTGCGTGAAACGCTGGAATGTCTGTTGACCGACTGGCTGAAATAATTATGGGAGCAATTCCAACTTTCAATTCACCTTTGTCCGTGTTTATGTTAATTTTATTCCACATGATTATCGTTTGTAATTTTAAAAGCACTTGAAGATTTCTTGTATGAAACCAATTTTCCATTTTCACAAATAGGTTTAGCCCATGAATTGTAATTTACTTCATAAAATTCTTTCTTTTCTATTTTAGCTAAAACCTTATTGGTAAATTCAGAATGGGCAAGCACCCTAAATGTTAATTTTGATTGGTCATCGTTTTTCTTATCATGCTGAGTTATAAACGTTAGTCCAGTATAACAATTTCTTTCTTTGCAGTTTTTACAGAAGAAAGCACAACTTAAAGGTAATATGTATGAATAATCAAACTCCTCAACAAGTTTGTTTATTTCGTTAGCCATCATCTGAGTAAGAAACATCCCATTGGAAACTTTATCTAAAACATCAGCAATTATGATTAAACCATCTTTTTTAATAAGTTGAGTGGCAATTTCAGAGAACGTAAAATAAATTCCTTGGTTTTCTGAAAAACTACTTCTATAGAATTCGTTTAAAAACTTAAATGACATTATTATATCAAAGTCACCAATTTCGTTTCTAAATGAATTCATTTGTGTTTTTAAATCAGCCTTAGA
>JASMTM010000037.1:0-12366 GCA_041694295.1 Petrotogales bacterium | reverse complement strand
GACACTGTTTGTTAGTTGGGGATTAATGGCGATTTTGATAATATTTGCTTTGAGTATAAAGAAATTTGAAAGAATTCCGGGAAAGAAACAGTCTTTAATTGAAATGCTTCTTGAGTATTTATATGAATTAACAAAGGATACTGTACCGAAAAAGGAGTTTGTGAAACCGACATTTTATATAGCTTCAACGTTATTTCTGTTCATTATATTATCCAATTTGCTTGGTGCCATACCTGGTATTGATACGATACCAACAGAAAATGGTGTAAAATTTACTTTATTTCAAAGTTCATGGTATTCCCCAACATCAGACTTAAATACAAATGCCACATTGGCTGTTTTCGTTCTTATAATCAGTCACGCATTTGCAATAAAGGCAAAAGGTTTACTTACATGGTTAAAGACATTCTTTGAACCAAATCCAATTTTGTTCCCAATTAATTTAATAAGTGAAGTTGCGAAGCCCATATCTCATTCTTTAAGGTTGTTCGGTAATGTTATGGGTGGCGGGATACTTGCAATAATAATAAGTTATCTTGTTAAGTATTTTCTTTTGCCAACATTTTTGTGGGGATTTTTTGGGATATTTATTGGTGCAATACAGGCATTAGTTTTCACAGTATTGGCGATAGCCTATATTGGTTCTGTAATAGAATAAATTGCAGGAATTAAGGAGGTATTAAGAATGGAATTAGCAGAAGCTTTAGTGCAGCTCGGTAAATTTATCGGTGCTGGATTGGCAATGGGAATAGGAGCTATTGGCCCTGGTTTGGGAGAAGGCCATGTTGGTGCAAGTGCAATGGAGGCTATGTCGAGACAACCCGAAATGATGGGTACATTGACCACAAGAATGTTACTGGCAATGGCTGTAACAGAATCAACAGGTTTGTACTCCTTAGTTATTGCATTTATGATATTGCTTGTGGCGTGAGACATTTTGAAACATAAATAGAAGGGGGTAAATCACTTGATAGAACTTAACCTTACCTCTGTAATTCAATTGCTGAATTTCCTGTTGTTAATGTGGATTTTAAAAAAACTATTATATGATCGTTTTTTTGAAATTGTAAAAAAGAGACGCGAAGAAGTTAATGCAAAGTTTTCAGATGCGGAAAAATTGCGCAAAGAAGCTGAAGAGTACAAGGATAAATACGAAGAAGAATTACAGAAAACCAAAGAACAGGCAAATGAAATGATATCAAATGCGGAAAAACGATCTGAACAAATTATTCAACAGGCTAAGGATAAAGCTAAAGAGGAAAGCGCAAGAATTAAACATGCTGCACAGGAAGACATAAATAACCAGAAGAAAAAGGCCATTCAAGATATTCAGGCATCAGCTGTTGAAATGGCTGTCAATCTGGTTGCACGATTTCTTGGTCGGGAAATGGATGAGAATCTCAAAAGGAAGTATACTCAAAGGATGCTGAATTCTATGGAGAATAAGGAAAAATGAAGCATATCCCTTCTCTATCACATCGTTACGCGAAGGCTTTGTTTTTAGGAATAGAAGAAAATGAACTGGAGAAAACGAGCGAATGCCTTAGCAAAGCTTCAAGAATGATTAATAACAGGGAAATTAGAGAAATATTAATAGATCCCACATTAAGTAAGAGAAAAGTCTTACAAATGTTTCTCAAGGTTTTTGATGATGTACCTGAGGTTTTTGCAAGTTTCTTGAAGTTAATTGTTGATAGACGAAGACTTGATTATTTGCCTGAAATTGAGATGGCATTTAAGCAAATAATGCACGAATCTATTTCGAAAATAGAAGTAAAAGTCAGGACAGCACTAGAATTAACTGAGAGTGAAAAGAAAGAAATAGAGAAACTTGTAAAATCAGAAACGGGGAGAGAATCAATTCTTTCCATTTCTATTGATAGAGAACTTGTAGCTGGTATGATTATAGAGTTTAGTGATAGAGTGATTGATATGACCATAAGGGGTAGGCTTGCACGATTTAAAAAATCATTCACCACTAAGGTATAGCAAGGCATTATGGAGGTGGTCCGGTGAAAATTGATCCTTCTGAAATTACAAAAATTCTAAAATCGCAGTTAAGTGAAGCAGACAGGGAGATAGATTATTTTGAAGCTGGCAAGGTTATCCAGGTTGGAGATGGGATAGCCAGAGCCTATGGTCTCAAAAACGTTATGTCTAATGAACTTGTTCGATTTGAGAATGGTGTTTTTGGACTTACGCTAAACCTTGAAGAGGATAATGTCGGAATTGTTATCCTGGGTGATTATAGGGATATAAAAGAAGGAGAACTCGTAAGAAGAACGGGCCGGATAATTCAGGTACCTGTTGGCGATGAACTGCTTGGAAGAGTAGTCAATCCTTTAGGTATGCCAATTGATGGAAAAGGAGATATTGAAACAGATCAGTACAGACCGGTTGAAGTTAAAGCTCCCGGAGTTATAAAAAGAAAGCCCGTTGATACTCCGCTTCAAACGGGATTGAAAGCGATAGACGCAATAGTGCCAATTGGAAGAGGTCAGAGGGAATTAATTATCGGAGATAGACAAACTGGAAAGACTGCAATAGCAGTAGATGCAATTATAAATCAGAAAGGGCAGGGAGTGCACTGTGTTTATGTTGCGATAAGGCAGAAAACAGCAGCGCTGGCACGAACTGTAGATAAATTACGTGAAACAGGTGCCATGGAATATACAACAGTTGTTGCAGCAACTTCAAGTGGACCCGCAACATTATCATATCTTGCACCATATGCTGGTGCAGCAATAGGAGAGTATTTTATGTATAAGGGTGAAGATGCCCTTGTAATATTTGATGATTTGTCGAAGCATGCAGAAGCATATCGTGAACTCTCGCTCTTGCTGAGAAGACCTCCCGGACGTGAAGCATATCCTGGTGATGTGTTCTATCTACATTCACGTCTGCTTGAAAGAGCTGCGAGATTAAATGAAGAACATGGTGGAGGTTCTATGACCGCATTACCTATAATTGAAACCCTGGCAAACGATGTTAGTGCTTATATACCAACGAATGTTATATCTATAACAGATGGCCAGATATACCTCGATCCAAATCTGTTTTATGCCGGAAATCGGCCTGCAATTAATGTTGGACTTTCAGTTTCCAGAGTTGGTGGTTCTGCTCAGATAAAAGCCATGAAAAGCATAGCGGGGAATTTGAGAATTGATCTTGCTCAGTATCGTGAATTACAATCTTTTGCTCAGTTTTCTACCGAACTGGACAAAGCTACTCAGCAGCAATTAACCAGGGGAGAGAAGTTAACAGAACTTCTAAAGCAGAATCAGTATTCCCCAATGTCTGTCGAAGAGCAAATTGCGGTGCTTTATGCAGGAACAAAAGGTTACCTCGACGATATTGAAACAGGCGAAATTAGGAATTTTGAGAAAAATCTTGTTCAAACGTTGAGAGATGAATATCAGGAAGTGCTGGAGAAAATAAGAAAAGAGAAAGTAATTTCCGACTTTATAGAAGAAAAACTGGATGAGGCGATAAATAAAGTGAAAAATCTAGTAAAGTCCAGAGGATGATTCCATGAGTAAAGGTAAATTAAGAGCGATAAAAAAAAGAATTGAATCTACAGAATCAACGATGCAAATTACAAAAGCCATGCAAATGGTTGCCACCGCGAAGTTAAAGAAAGTTGAAAAAGGATTAAGTCCTATAAAAGAGTATGAAAAAAGAATATTTAATACACTCAAGGTTGTTCATAATAGTCTCGAATATCCACCTAAAAACGAAGGTAAAGGTGAAGTAGTAATAATTATCACGGCAGATATGGGATTGTGTGGCGCTTTCAACAGTGAAATTATTCGATACGCCCATAAATATGTTGATAAAAATAATATTGAAGGTATAATAACTGTTGGAATAAAAGCCGAGAAAGCGTTTTCAAAGCATAAAGCGTTCAGCAGAGCTTTTTCTAGATATTATGATACACCTGATCTTGATGAAGTCGCAGTTATTTGGGATGAAGCGTACGAAAAGTTGAAGGAAGTGAATGCATATTCATTGAAGATAATATATGCAAAACTCAAGAACATTCTTGTTCAACTCCCTGAAGTTAAAACAATATTTCCTCTGGATACCGAGGACGAAAGAAGAGAAAATTTCGATTTCGAACCGTCACCAGAGGAAATTTATGATGATTTATTGAATTCATGGGGCATTTCAGCTCTTCTCAGCACTGCCTATGAAACCAAGCTGGGAGAACTATATTCGAGACAAAACGCTATGAAAAACGCAACAGACAATGCTGAGGATTTAATTGAAAAACTCACTCTTGAAAAGAACAAAGTAAGACAATCAACAATAACAAGAGAAATTATTGAGATAGTAAACGGTGCAGAAGCTCTTGAAGGATAGCGTTCGGAGGTGTAAATGTGTCCAAAAATAAAGAAAATGCAAATAAAGGGAAATTACTTACAGTAATAGGCCCCATAGTTGATGTAGATTTTGAAGAAGGTGTACTTCCTGACATTTTGAATGCGCTTGAAGTTTACAATAACTCGCTAGGAAAAAACATTGTAATGGAAGTGGCGCAGGTTCTTGGAGATAATGTTGTTCGAGCAATTGCACTTGATTCAACGGATGGACTTGTTAGGGGTCAGGAAGTTATTGATACTCAAAGACAAATCGCAGTACCTGTTGGCGAAGATGTGTTAGGAAGGATGTTCAATCTTTTGGGGGAACCAATAGATGAAAAAGGCGAGATAAAGGCAAAGGAGCGATGGCAGATACATAAGGATTCCCCTACAATAACTGATCAGGAAACAGAGTTAGAAATCCTTGAAACCGGAATCAAAGTGATTGATCTACTTACACCTTTTAACAAGGGAGGAAAGATTGGTTTTTTTGGTGGTGCCGGCGTTGGTAAAACGGTACTTGTTATGGAATTAATCAGAAATATTGCCATCGAACATAAAGGGTTATCAATATTCGCAGGAGTTGGTGAAAGAACTAGAGAAGGGAACGATCTCTGGCTAGATATGCAAGAAGCAGGGGTTCTTGACAAAACAGCGCTTGTTTTTGGACAGATGAATGAACCACCTGGAGCAAGATTTAGAGTTGGCCTTTCGGCGATTACAATGGCTGAATACTTTAGGGATGTTCAGGAAAAAGATGTACTTGTTTTTATTGACAATATATACAGATTTGTTCAAGCTGGTTCTGAAGTTTCAGCTTTACTTGGTAGAATGCCGTCAGCTGTTGGTTATCAACCAACGCTTGCTTCAGAAATGGGTCAACTACAGGAACGTATAACCACCACAAAAAAAGGTTCCATTACCTCTGTACAGGCTATTTATGTGCCCGCTGATGATTTTACAGATCCTGCACCTGCAACAACATTCAATCATCTTGATGCTACAGTAAATCTTTCCCGTTCTATTGCGGAACAAGGATTGTATCCAGCAGTTGATCCACTTGACTCTGCATCAAAGAATCTAAGCCCCGATGTAGTTGGAAATGAGCACTATAATGTTGCAAGAAATGTACAGGGTGTACTACAAAGATATAAAGATCTTCAGGATATTATTGCTATCCTCGGTATGGAAGAGCTTACAGAAGAAGATAAGATTACCGTGAGAAGAGCTAGAAAAATACAGAGATTCTTAACCCAGCCTTTTTTTGTTGCGGAAAAATTCAGTAACATTAAAGGAAAGTATGTATCGATAAAAGAAACAATAAAAGGATTCAAAGAGATCTTGGAAGGTGAACATGATGATTTACCAGAACAGGCATTCATGATGGCAGGATCGATTGAAGAAGTGATAGAAAAAGCGGAGAAAATGAGCGAAGGTGATTGATATGTCCCTTAACATTAAACTAGTAACTCCATACGGTATTGAATGGGAGGGGACTGCTGAACTTCTAAGTTTCAAAACGGTGGAAGGAAGCATGGCCTTTTTACCTTCTCGTGCTCCCATGGTTTGTCAACTTGCTGTTGATAAAATAAACATTAGATCTGAGGGTAAAAATTATTATTTTGCAGTCCATGGAGGCTATTTGCTTAACGATAGAGAATTGGTAACGATAGTTGCTGATGCAGCTGAAAAACCGGAAGACATTGATATTGAGAGAGCGAGACGTCATCTGGAAAGAGCAAAAGAATTAGTTGAGCTGGCAGAAGATACAAGGGAAAAAGCAGATCTATCAGCTCAAATCCAAAGGAATATACTTAGAGAAAAGGTATATAAGGAACATAGATAATCCAAATGTGAAATTTCATTGTTTCATAAGTGTCAGCATGATGGCTGACTTTTTTATTTTTCCCTGTTTTCTTTGTGTTTTTTGAAGGCTTCTATCAGATCTGTCTTATTTTCATTTTTCTTGATCAGTCTTTTAATGTTATTTCTATGTCTGTATGCAGACAGAGCTAAAAATGCAAGAATCCACAGCCCTTCATTGACTCCTGAAATAATAAAGAACGCTACACTTAATGTAGCAAGTGAAACAAGTGATGAAAGTGAAACATATTTGGTTAATATGGCAAGAGGTATCCATATGGCAAAAAACAATGCCACTAGGGGTGCTTTAACAGCCGATATGGTTCCAACTGTAACTGCAACCGCTTTTCCTCCTTTGAATTTAAGCCAAATTGGATAGCTATGACCAATGGCAGCGAAAAATCCCATCATTAGTCCCTGTGTGATATTCATGCCGAAAATATGGATTCCTATCATTATTGGCACAAAAGCTTTGGCACCGTCAAGTACCATACAAATAGAGCCCCATATACCTCCGAGGGATCGAAGAACATTTGTCCCTCCAACATTACCGCTACCAATTTTTCTGATATCTACCCCTATAATCCAGGGGATAATAAAACTGAATGGAACAGAACCTGCAAAATAGCCAGTTATGGCTATTAACAAGTAATTCATCGTTTTCCCCTCAATTTTATGAAAATTGGTGACCCAGAAAAATCATGAAAATTCATTCTTATTGTCTTTCTAAAACCTCTTAAATAAGCTGATGAAAAAAGACCGGGATCATTAACGTTTAGCAATATTAATGGTGGTCTGGTATCTATTTGCGAAGCATAATAAATTTTTGCCTTTCTTTTTTTATTACCAACAGGAGGAGTGGATAATGTGTAACGTTTTATCAACTCATTTAGCAATCCTGTTGGAATTCGCCTGTCAATATTTTCAGTAACTTCTAAAATACTGTCTAAGAGCATTTCTATTCCTGTACCTTTTATACAGGAAGTAAACAGAACTGGACTGTAATTGATAAAATATAGTTCTCTTTCAACTGCATTCAGAAGGGCATCTTTCTTTTTTTCTGCAATCAAATCGGCTTTATTGAATACAATAATGGTACCTTTTCCATTTTTTTCTGCAAGGCCAGCAACCTTCTGATCCTGTTTGCTGATTCCCTTCGTTGCATCAATAACGATGATAGATAAATCACTTCGCTCTATTGAACTTATAGAACGCATTACGCTGTAATATTCTACATTTTTTATTTTTATCTTTGACTTTCTTCTTATGCCTGCTGTATCAACAAATTTGCATAATTTATCATCGATGTACATTGGCTGATCTATAGTATCCCGGGTAGTACCTGGAATCTCAGTAACCAGGCTTCTATCGCTTCCCAGAATTGTATTAAACAAAGAAGATTTTCCAACATTTGGTTTACCAACAATTGAGATATTACACCATACATCCTCTTCTTCAAATAATATGTTTGTTGCCAATCCCATTTTTTCAAGATTTTCATAGATTGTGTCTAGCAGTGTGTCAATATTTAAAGAGTGTTCAGAAGAGATAGGAATGGGTTCTCCAAGCCCAAGACTGAAAAGTTCTGGTTTCAAATCTGTTTCAAACCTCTCAAAAACCTCGACTTTATTTGCCACAAGCAGAACCCTTTCTTTCCTGGTACGTAAAATTTCTGCAAGGTTGTAATCAGCCGATGTGAGGTCATTCCTTCCATCAATCACAAACAAGATCAAATCACCCTCATCGAGAATGCTAAGGGTGAGTTCTTTCATTTTTGTTTCAACAATATCATTTGGATTATCGAAAAGGCCGCACGTATCGACAACTTCAAAGGACTTTTTTTGCCATTCAACATGTCCGAATACAAAATCCCTTGTAACTCCAGGTTCATCATCTACAATGGTTTTTTTGAAACCGACCAATCTGTTAAAAAGTGTGGATTTGCCAACATTTGGGCGGCCCACAATGAGAACAGTCGCCACTACTCGGTATCTTCTCCTTTTTGTTCTAGCTTTTCTTTTATTCTTCCACCAATTGTTGTGGGTCTGCTGTCACTTTTATTGTCATTTATTTCTTTAAGTGTTTCCTTAGCCTCCTGACGCTCTTTATCTTTTAGATACTGTCTTATCGAAATAACCATGTTTCTGACATCATTTTCTGGATCGTAAACAAGCCTGATAATCTTGAAATCTTTTTCATCACCAATATTAACTGCATCTTCTATGTTTTCTACTCTATCTGTGGATACTTGGGAAATAGGGAGGAACCCTTCAACATTATAACCGTTAATCAAAACAATGGCTCCAGATTTAGTTAATCTTGCAACTTTACCTTTAACATGATCTCCTACATCGAGCTCTATTTTAACCCTTTTCCAGGGATCTTCTGTTGCCTTTTTTAAACTCAATCTCATTCTTCTGTTTTCTTTATCAAGAGAAATGATCATCGCTTTTTTCTTTTCGCCTTCAGAAACGGCATCCTCAACTTCATCCACAAAGTTCCATGAAATTTCGGAAACCGGAACAAAACCTGAAACGTATTCTTCAATTTCAATAATTACGCCCGTAGGAAGCACCTTTACTATCTTACCTTCAACGATGTCATTTACACTATATTTTTTTTCAATATTTTCCCATGGGTCGCCTACTGCTTCGCGATAACTGAGAGCTATAGTACGTTCTTCGGGATTCACTTCTTTTACCTTTACTTTGACTCTGTCTCCAACGGAAACAACATCGTGAAGACTTTTCTTGACATTTCCCCAAAATACCTCTGAAGTATGTACAAGGCCTTCAACCCCTGGTTCGAGCATTACAAAAAAGCCAAAGGGAACAATAGACTTAACCTCGCCTTTGACGACAGAATCAACAGGATATTTTTCTTCGACGTTCTCCCATGGATCTTCTGTCATTCTCTTTAAACTCAATGTTACTTTTTGCTCCTCTGGATTTATATCTATTATTTTTGCTTTCACTTTGTCATTCTTCTTTACAACGTCGTTTATTCTTTCAGAAGCCCAACTGACTTCAGATGCAGGAATTAAACCAGTAATATCTTCGGTGAGTTTGACAAAAGCACCAAAATTCTTTATTGCTTCAACAGTGCCTTCTACTACTTGTCCTTCCTCAAGTTTAGAAAAGTATTCTTGAATTCTTTCATCTTTAAGCTCTGTCAGAGAAACTACGATATTATTTCTACCTCGTTTTCTTTTCTTAAATTCTAGAATTTTGAAATTAAGTGGTTCATCGGGATATTTCTCACCTTTTCGTAATCCTGAATGTGATCCAGGTAAAAAGGCATTAACAGCTTTTTTTAGCCTTACTAGATAACCGCTCTTTATTTCACCAACAATTTCTCCCTTGACTGGATCCCCGTTTTTAAAAGCCTCTTCTATTTCTTTCATGGCTGTCCTGTAGTAAGCGCGTTTTTCTGATGCCAGTGTTCGGCCTTCATCTTCATTTATTTTCATAACCGAGACATTAATTTTGTCTCCCACCTTGTAATTGTTGATGGGGTTGACCAACTCGTTTTCTCTAACGAAACCATCGAGTTTTCCATTTAGAAGTACAAGTATTCCATCGGGTTGTGTTGAATAAACTTCAGCTTCTGTAAAAGTCCCTTTTCTGAACGAGATATCGTCCATTTGTTTCATAACATCTTCCATACTCATTTTTTCGTCCTGGTTCTGCCTTTCATCAGGCATTTGAATTACCTCCTCTTTATATTTATTCTTTATATTATCCAGTAATCTCTGGATTTGTTTAATTGGCGTTGATGTTCCACTTATAACTCCCACTGTATTGCAATTCTCCAGTGGGGGTAAACTGTCAGGATTGCTAACATGATAAGCAGTGGTTCCATGTCTAAGAACCAACTCTGCCAGTTTTCTAGTGTTTGAGCTTTTCACTCCACCGACTACAATAACACAATCACATTTTTTCGCAAGATATCTTGCTTCTGTTTCTCTATTTATTGTAACCGAGCAGATTGTATTGTGAACATCAATATCTCCTATTTTTTTTAATTCTTCGGCAAGACTTTCAAATTGGCTTAAATCCATTGTAGTTTGAGAGATCAAAGAATAGTTCTTGCAGTCTTTTTCAGCTATTTCTTTTTTAATCGTGTCAAAATCCCAATTTGGTTCGATTATTATGTATTTTCTCAGTCTTCCTTTTAAGGCTTTTGTTTCTGCATGTTCTTTTTTGCCAAAAATAATCACGCAGTTTCCTTGTTTTTCAAGTTTTTCAGCAAGCCTGAATACATTGTACACTATCGGGCAGGTTAGGTCTACAACATTGGAAAAACTATCTCTGATACGTTTTTCATTGTCTGGAGACACACCATGTGTTCTTATAAGAGCGTAATAAGTCTCTTTTTCTTCCAGTGGAACATCGTCCAAATTTTTCAAACCTCTTTTTTCTAAACTGGAAACGACTATATCGTTGTGGATGAGCTCTCCTTCTATTGCAAGTTTTTTTCCTTCGGATAGTAATTTTTCGACTCTATTAATAGCCTTTTTTACGCCATAGCAAAAACCAATTTCTTTACTAACCAGGATTTCCATTACTTTTCTACCACCAAAAATAATATTGTTTCTACCACCTGATCTATACTAAGACTTGTTGTATCTATTCTTATAGCATCTTCTGAAGGTTTTAAGGGAGCAAGTGAGCGAGAAGAATCATTTTTATCTCTATCAATAATTTCCTGCAATATCTGTTCATAACTTCCATTAAGTCCCAATGACTGCATTTGTTTTAACCTTCTTCGTGCACGTTCCTGTTTGGATGCTTTTAGAAAAAATTTGAATTCTGCATCCTTTAAAACCACGGTTCCAATATCCCTGCCTTCCATGACAACAGGGGTTTTTTTAGCGATTTTTCTCTGTTCTGAAGTTAAAAAATTTCTGACAGGCTCTAATTTAGCGATTTCCGATGATTTTTTTGATATCTCTGCAGTTCTTATTTCAGAATTAATAAATTTTCCATCCATTTTAAGATTCCCTTCAAATAAGGAAAAAGTTGTTTCTTTAATTAGTCGATCTAACTCTTTTTTGTTGTAAATGTCAATCTTATTTTTATAAGCTTTCCATGCGAGCGAACGGTACATAGCACCAGTATCTATGTAAACAAAACCCAGTCTCTTTGCTGTCTTTGAAGCGACACAAGATTTTCCTGAGGCCGCCGGTCCATCAATCGCTATCTTCATCTTTCCCATCACCATCATTCTTCAGTAGTTTAATTTTGAGCTGCATAAGTTGTTCATCATCAACCGTTGACGGCGCTGATGTCATCAGGTCACTCCCTGTTGTGGTTTTTGGAAAAGCAATAACATCCCTTAGTGAATTTGAACCGGATAGAATCATAATTAATCTATCGAATCCAACAGCTATACCTGCATGAGGAGGTGGGCCATATCTAAATGCCTCCAGCAAGAACCCAAACCGTTCCTTTGCAATTTCTTTTTCCATACCGATTATGTCAAATACCTTTTGTTGTAGCGAATTATCATGAATTCTTACGCTTCCACTGGCAATTTCGTAACCATTTACTACGAGATCGTAGGCATGAGAACGAATTTTTAATGGATCATCTTTGAATCTTTCAATATCTTCAACATTTGGCATGGTATAGGGATGATGCTCTGCTTCAATTCATTTATATTCTTTATTATAAGTAAACATCGGAAAATCAAGAACCCAAAGTAAATCAAAACCGTCTATCTTTGGACAATTTTCATGAATAATATTTTCCCTTATCTTTCCCAGGGCTTTAGAGGCCAGAAGATTTTCAGCCACCGCAATCAAAATTACGTCGTTTTCTTCTGCGGTTAATGTGTCAGCTACCTTTCTCAGTTCTTCTGAACAGTGCTTTGCCACAGGAGACTTCAATTCGTTTTCAACCTTTACCCATAACAATCCACCAAGTCCATTTTCTTTTGCGATTCTTGTTAAATCGTCAAGACGCTTTCTTGAAAATATGTCAGCCTTATTCTTAATAAGTATTCCCTTCACCCTATCTCCCTTTTCTAAAGAATCCTTAACCAATCTGAAATTAGTGTTAGAAAAACAATCTGATACGTCCACGATTCCCATTTTATAACGTCTATCAGGTTTGTCAGATCCATATTTTTCAATTGCTTC
>JASMTM010000036.1:0-4912 GCA_041694295.1 Petrotogales bacterium | reverse complement strand
CTATTTGCAACTAAAATTAATGACTCAAGTGCATTCTTCCAGCCTTTGTCGTTTCCTGTGTTATCGTAATACACTAAGTTTCCATCCTTATCAAATGTATTTGCTGTAATGGATCCGAACGTAAAAAATTGTGATGTAACTCCCCCAGTAAGTACGTTAACTAAATCTGGGAAGGAAATATCTCCACCAGTTCCACCATCTTCAAAAGCCATAATATCACCTGCAAGAAATTTTACGCCATGAGTAGAACTACCATGTTCATATTCCATTATTGCATCTCCACCGATTGAAACAAGATCGAGTTCATCATTATCGTTATCTTCAATCATATTCGTAATTACATCTTTTGTAATATCTAAAGGATGATTTGATACTTTTGACTCTCCATTTCCATTATTCACATATTCATATATTTCATCATAAACAAGATTAGTTCTTATGTGTATATCACCATAAACTGTCAACGAATATTTCCCATTTACTTTGGATATTTTATGAGGATCATCCCCAATGGCGATATTTCCATTTATCTGCAAGTGGATTTTTGATGAATCCGCTACTGTCGCAGGTATTGTGAGAATATTATTACCAACAAAGCTTTCTCCTTCCCCTATACTGTCAAGTTGTCTAATATGCAATCCATCTGTATCAAAGTCAACATAATAATTCTTGTCGGTTGTATTCGTGGCATCAATTATATAAAGTGTATCCCCGTTGAAAGAATCAGGCCATGTATTTTTGTTATTTATATAAGCTGTTGTCGATGCATCTGGTAAAGATGACAGATGATCATCTTTCCATCCTTCAATAATTTCTGAGGCATTTTCTGTGCTTGTTGCTGAAAACCAGTTGGGGTAATCGTCAATGTCTCCCCCCTCAATAGTTACTGATGAAGCTTCAAGGCTGGGATAGATAATTTCTCCGGGTGTACTGGATTCGGTAAGCTTAATTAAAACATCACTTAAAATGGTAGCTCTCCCGAAAACCAGGTCACCTTCGACCTTATTTCCGTTCAAACTGTGCATTTTAGACAATTCTCTAGTGAGCTCTCCCAATCTCACAGCAGGTAATGATGGATTAGCTAAATATGATAAAAGACCAATAGAGTATCTCTTTCTTCCATTGCGATCAGATATTCCTATTATAATTCTTTTATCACCTACAGGATAAAGATAAGCTCTTATATTATAATTCCCTCCACCGAAACCGGGGGATGATTCATATTCCTGAATATCGGAGGTTAAATTCAAACATCCAGTATCTGTATCTAAACCACCTAAAAAAAGGCTCCAGTAATCGCCTTTAATACCTCCTCTACTAGTGACATAATTTTTAAACTCTTCAATTCCACTCCATGTTTCACTAAAAGATGGAGAAGTCTTGTTGAAAAATTCATAACTTGCTGCTTCAACTACATTTGAAGCAATATTTTGTTGATTCGAAATAATATTATATGATTGAATTTTATCTGTTGTTCTTGATACATGTATTCCAGCCACAAAAACCATAATAGAACCAAAAGTTAGTAGTATTAATGTCAAAGGTAATACAAAACCTTTCTTCAAATTATCATTTCGTGAAGATGACCACATAGACATCCTCCTCCTTACCTGACTTCGTGTCTTCAAGAAGCACATTAACAGTTGCTAAATTGAGTTCACTTCCTGTTATAGTTCCATCAGGGGTTCCTTTAACTATAATGTCAGAATACCCTGATTCCACAATTCTACTTTCCAAAGCAGGTTTCAAATCATTATCAAGATAAGTTGATAATGTATCAGAATTTATTGCATCCTTTAGATTGCTATCATGTCTAATATAATCAGTAACAAGATTACTTACCGCATTTATTTCGGATACTCTAGCAGCTGCTAAAGACAAACGCTTATACTGGAGTATCATAGATACACCAAAGGCAACAAAAATAGCGAGTATAGCAAGTACAATCAACGTTTCTATAAGTGTAAAACCATTTTTTACTCTAATAGAACCTCACCGCCCCTGACGTATATTTACTGGTAACGGGTTTTGTTTTCTCTTCATCGTAATAATATGTGAATGTCGCAGTATAAGTTACATATTCTCCTACACTAGGAACAACAAAGGAGAAATCATCTACATGCTCTGCCAAAGTTTGTTCTTGCACATTGCCACCTTCACCATGATAGTAATGAACAACTCTCTTTTCATCAGATAAATATACGATTGTAGAAACTGATGTAACCCAGACTGGATCACTAGTTATAGGAACACTATCAGTTAATTCAACATAAGATAGTGTGGCATCTTCAACTGTTCTTTCCGTGATATCAGTTAATGTCGTCCAGCTCTGAGAAACTATATATCTCATATTTGTATGCAGTTTGGTGATTTCTTCATCAAGTACCATAGTGGCGTTTAACTGGCTGGAGGTTTTGAATGTCATGGAAGAAACAACAGCAACAATTGCGAGTACTATAGATGATACTGCCAGTACTATCAGTATTTCTGTTAAAGAAAATCCTCTTTTTCTTTTCATAACCGGTACTCCTTTATCCGGTTTAGTGTTCATCACCTGTTTGAAACAGTTTAATTATAACATATTTGTATAAATTCAAAGCATTATCAAAACATACTAAAAACCACTAACCTTCAAGGATTTCGTAAATTGAAAACAGTGTTCCGATGGACCATAATTGCGGTGAACAGCTCGTTGGATATTCAACCGCTCTTTCTCCAGTAAGTTTTCGATCAAGCCCGCTAAATAATTCAGGCAATCTTAGTCCAGGTGTTTTTTCAAGAGCATCCAAAAGAACCCTTGCTATCTTTTTCGCTTCAAGGGAATATCCATATCTCAACATACCTATCATTATCAGTGAGTTATCATGAGGCCAGACACTTCCGTTATGATATGAAAACGGATTATATCGTTTCATTTTATTTGAAAGTGTTCTTATTCCCCAGCCTGAAAAGAGCTCTGATGAAAGTAATCTGCTGACCACATGTTCTGACTTATTTTCATCTATTAGTCTACAGAACAAACAGTGACCAGGATTAGAACTTATTGAATTCACCTGCTTGTTATTTCCATCCAATGCTATGGCATAGTATTTTTCATTTTCCATCCAGAAATCTTTGTTGAAACGTTCTTTGAGATCTGAAGCAAGGCTTTCATATTTGCGACTCTTTTCTTTATTACCAAATTTTTGGTAGATGAAGGATAACGATCTGTAAGCTGAATAGAGGTAACCTTGAACCTCAACCAGCGCGACAGGAGGTCTGGCTATTTCTCCGTCACTGAACGTAACCGAGTCGCTTGAGTCCTTCCATCCCTGTGATGTCAAACCTATTCTGGAAGTACTCTGATACTCAATATACCCATCTTTGTCTATATCAGCATAATCTTCTATCCATTTTTCTGCAGCTTCTATTCCAGACAATAATTCGCCTATTGTTGAAAGGTCACCCGTCTCTTCCAGATACTCTCCAGCCAGTACAATGTAAAGAAGTGTTGCATCAACTGTTCCATAATAGGATTTGAAGGGTATTTCCTCGCCTATTGACATTGGATTCAATCTCACTTCATGCACTATTTTCCCGGGAACTGCGTCTGTAAAATCGTTTTCCGATTTTGCCTGAAAGGCATTATGTACCCTGAGAATCGTTTTAGCTATTTCAGGAAAATATCGCAGTATCTGAAGAGCAAAGATTATACTGTCTCTTCCGAATATTGTCGCGTACCATGGAAGGCCTGCAGCTGGAAAATCACCAAATTCAGTGGTTACCATCAAAGATTTTAAGTCTCTTAATCCCTGTCTTATAACGGGATTGTAAAAAGGTTCAGGATCATGTTCAAATTGTACAGGTCTGTCTTCAAGAATATCCTTGAACAGAAGTGGTTTTTTCAATGTTTTTTCAAGATGAATAAAACCAGTCAATGTAGCCATTTCTTTTGGTTCAATACTTACGGACCCTGAAGGCAACGAATCGCGAACCTCATATTTTGTTGTCTCATCTTCATGCGTATTACCTTTATCTGTCAAGTCAGCATTATGATTTTTCTCTACAATTCCAAGATGCGCTTCATTTCTGGCTCTTATGGAAAAAATATCTTCATATGTTCTAATCATTTCATAGCCAACATTGATTTCAACTGGTTGCATAGAAAAATTATGGATTTCTAATTCAACTTCCAGATTATTACCGGTAGCGCTAAATTTCTCTACTACCTCGATGTCATAATGAAGGGCATCGGGAACAGATTTTGAAAGGTAGACGTTCTCCATTCCATACCAGTAATGATCGGTATGAAGTTTACGTAAAACTCTACCCATATCCAGTTGAATTCTGGAAATGTATTTTGTGTCCTCAAGATATATTCCGGTAGCCACATCTCTACTTTCATCTATTACTCCCCAATCATCTGTAACAACCATTAAATTACCGTTTTTAAAGATATTCATATTATGCACCTCAAAACCAAATTTTACTCACTTATAGTATATCTTAATAATCAAATACTACTCAAATTCTCTACTAGATTAAATAGATTTTCTTTGTTTTACAAGATTTATTATATAAGTTTCTGTAATCATTACTTTATAAATAATAATGAAAATGCATGCATTATTACTTTAAGGCTACATCTAAACCAACTGCGTTAGTTTAACTTCTATCTGACTCTTCAAAACTTGTTTTAAATAAACTAAAAAATATCTAAAATTTGTTGTTTTAAGTATAAACAGTAAAACCTCCTTAATTATGCGCTTTGCACTAAATGCTAATATGAAACTATGATCTATTTTATTGATTAAGTCATTCGATTAATCGAAGGAGGGATTACTATGAAAAGAGCACTACTGTTTTTATCTGTTATATTACTGGTAATGTTCATTGCAGGCTGTTTTACATTCCAGGAAAAACATTCTATTAA
>JASMTM010000035.1:0-3098 GCA_041694295.1 Petrotogales bacterium | reverse complement strand
GGAGCTGCTGAATTGAGAATAAAGGCAAGGGGTAAATTGAATAAAGTTTTTTATGAAATGAAGAGCTTGATGAAGGACAAACTACATTGTGATGAAATATTTCTTGCAGATAAGGATTATTTTCACAATCTTAGAGAATCAGGTAGAACGGATAAATTGGATAAGTTAACAGTTGAATTGTTTGAACAAGTGGCGTCTTACGTAAAAGGATATCTGGAATATATCTTAATCAAGGAGGGATGAATTTGCGAGAATTAAAGTATGAAAATTTAAAAATTCCTGTAGAACTACCGAAAGACATAAAAGATACAACATCATTTTCAGAATTAACAGCTTTCATAGGACAGAAAAGAGCAGAAAAGTCCCTGGAAAAGGGTTTGAATATTCAAGTGAAAGGATACAATATTTTTGTCTCGGGTTTGACAGATACAGGAAGAAGAACATTTGCAAAGAAATACCTGAAAAAAAGAGCAACAAAAGCCGAGTCTCCCTGTGATTGGATATATGTTTACAATTTTGATAATCCAAGGAACCCAAATGCAATCTCTTTAGAAACAGGTTTGGGAAAAGATATCAAAAAGAAACTTAAAGAGTTCGTAGAATATATGGTTGATGCAATACTTGAAACGTTTCAGAGTGAGGATTACCAGAAAAAAATGTCCGAGCTTAAGAATGAGCAAAATGAGAAAAGGAACAAACTATTCAAGGAATTGTCAGAAAAAGCTAAAGAAAAAGGTTACAAGGTACAGGTAAACCAGACAGGTGTGGCTACGGTACCTATAAAAGATGGCAAACCCTTAACAAAGGATGCTTTTGACCGGCTGTCGGAGGATGAAAAGAGAGAAATCGAGGAGCGAGGAAGAGAAATCAGAGAACTTGTGAATTCCTATGTTCTAAAAATAAAAGGAATAGAAAGAGAATATGCAAACAAATTAAAAGAATTGAATAAGGAAGTTGCTGAATTTACCATTAAAGGTCACATAGAAGAACTTAAAAATACCTTTAAAGAAAACGATGAAATACAGGATTTTATTGGTCGTTTGAAGAGAGATATACTTGATAATCTTAACGTCTTTTTTAGATCCAAAACGGATCCCAAATCTTTTTTTGGAAAAAGATACGCAGTCAATTTGTTCATTGATAATTCTGAAACTGAGGGCAAACCGGTTGTTGAAGAGATGAATATAAGCTACTCAAGGCTTTTTGGAAGAATAGAATACGTCGCCCGCATGGGAATGCTTGATACTGATCACACAATGATAAGACCGGGGGCCATTCATAAAGCCAATGGAGGCTATATAATACTGGATGCATTAAATGTTCTCAGTGAACCGTATGTCTGGCGAACACTTAAACAACTTCTTTTTTCTGGAACACTAACCATGGAGAATATTGAACATAAAATGGGAATAGTAAGCACTGTAAGCCTTAAACCTGAACCAATACCCCTTGATGTTAAAGTTGTGCTTATTGGAGAGCCCTGGATTTACTCTGTTTTAAGCCAGATGGACCCGGATTTCCAGAAGCTGTTTAAGATAAAGGCCGAATTTGACTGGGAGATGGATTTTGAAAACAAAACAATTGAGGACATTTGTAGGTTTGTTTGTACAACAGTTAGAGAAAATGAACTACTTGAATTTAATAGAGATGCCATTGAAGAGGTAATAAGGAAGTCGATAAGCATTTCTGGTAACAGAAAAAAGCTTTCCACAAGGTTTGGAAAGATAAAACAGCTGATTGTCGAAAGTTCAACCAATGCCAGAGTTAATGACAGTGATATGGTTTATGCGAAACATGTAAAAAGTGCCTGGGATGATATTTATGAACGTGGTTCCCTTTATAGAGATAAGATATAGGAGAAATTCAGAGACGCCATGTTGTATGTTGATACAGATGGGGAAAAGGTTGGAGAAATTAATGCCCTGACAGTCATTCAAACAGAGGATATTACTTTTGGTGTTCCTGTTAAACTTACTGGAAGGGCTACTCCGGGTACCGAGGGAATACTTGATATTCAAAGAGAAGCAGGACTAAGTGGGAAAATACATAACAAGGCTTCTTTCATAATCAAAGGCTATATGAGCGGAAAATATGCTCATAAATTTCCTCTTAGTCTTAACGGATACCTTAGTTTTGAACAGGTTTATGGAATGGTTGATGGTGACAGTGCTTCCGTGGCTGAAACGGTTGCTCTCTTATCTGCTATATCAAATATTCCAGTTAAACAGAACATTGCTGTTACTGGATCTATTAACCAGAGCGGAAGGGTCCAGCCTGTAGGTGGAGTCTCCGAAAAAATTGAAGGCTTTTACAGGCTTTGCAAAATGAAAGGGCTCAATAAAGAACAGGGAGTAATAGTACCAGAAAGCAATTTTGATAATATCGTTCTCCCGGATGAGATTAGTGATTCAGTTGAAAAAGGCGAATTTCATATATGGGCTGTAGAAACCGTAGATGAGGCCATTGAACTACTAACAGATATAAAAGCGGGCAAAAAGGATTCTGAAGGCAAATATGAAAAAGAGAGTTTTAACGAAGCTGTAGTAAATGGACTTGAGTGGCTCTATAACATAGTAAAAGAAAAGAAAAAAGACAAAAAGAAGGATAAAAAGAGGTAAATTAACCAACAGGGCTGGTCGTTTCAGACCAGTCCTTTTTCTATGCATTCAATTAACAATTTCACAATTTCTTTATCGTATGTAACACCAGCTAATTTTCTAAGCTCATCAAGGGCTTTGCTGACCTCAATAGCTTCTCTGTAGGGTCTTTTAGAGGTCATGGCATCAAAACTATCAGCCACTGCCAGTATTTTTGCCTCCAGTAAAATTTCATCATTCTTTAGCCCATATGGATAGCCAGAACCATCAATACGTTCATGATGTTGTTCAATAATTTTAGAGATTTGTTCTAAAAAAGTATCTTTAACCAATTCTGCGCCCCTAACAGGATGTTTCTTAATTATTTCGAAGTCTTCTTTAGTTAGCCTTGTTGGTTTTTTTAGAATATCATCAGGGATATCAATTTTCCCTATATCATGTAATAGTGCTGCCCAGGTAAGGTTCTCCATTTCGTCCTGGTTTAACCCGGCTTTATTTCCT
>JASMTM010000034.1:0-3387 GCA_041694295.1 Petrotogales bacterium | reverse complement strand
AATATGGCTTTCTCAAGTATTTTGTACTAGAAATGATAATAGAACATGATGAACTTCATGGTTATAAATTAATGAATATCATATCTGAAAAGACAGGATTTGATGTTTCGCCGGGCTCAATATATCCGATATTAAAAAACCTTGAAGACAAAGGATATCTTCAAATGACAAAAGATGGTAGAAGAAAAATATACAGCGTTACCAATAAAGGAAAAGGCGCCTATAATGAATTGAAGAGCAAACACCAGGAAACAAAAAAGAACCTTCAAGGCCTTTCGCGCTTATTTTCAGAATATTTCGATGAAGAGCTCCCCGTTTCAGATCCTGAAAACCATCTAAAAAATACCCCAAAAAAACTAAAGAAACAGTTGCATGATTTATACAATAAATTTATTAGAACTCAGTGGAGTGATCCAGGTAGTTTGAATGATTTAATGGATTCAAGTATAAAACTAACTCAACAAATCAATGAAATAATAAAAGAGACAAATGAGGTGAATAATGATGGAAGAAACAGTAATTGAAGCTAAAAATCTTACAAAGCAATTCAAACAGGTTCTTGCAGTTGATAATGTAAGTTTTGCCGTGAAAAAAGGAGAAATATTTGGACTTCTTGGACCTAATGGTGCAGGAAAATCAACCACCATAAGAATGTTAACAACATTGACTAAACCTACTGATGGAAAAGCATTTGTAAATGGCTACGACGTAGTCAAAGAAGCAAAGATGGTTAGGAAGAATATCGGACTTGTTTCTGAAAAGACAATTTTATACGATAGGCTAACCGCCATGGAAAACCTGATGTTTTTTGCAAGATTAAATAACTTAGATACAACAGATGCCAAAAAGAGATCTGAAAGATTGTTGGAGATGGTTGAAATGACTGAATGGAAGAACGCCAGAGTTGGCAGTTTTTCAACCGGAATGAAACAAAGAATTAATGTTATCCGGTCTCTGCTACACGACCCGGAAATTATCTTCCTCGATGAGCCAACACTTGGTCTTGACCCGCAAACAACGCGAAGCATAAGAGAATTTATTCGAGATCTAAACGAACAGGGCAAAACAATAGTGTTAACTACGCATATAATGGTCGAAGCAGACAATCTATCTGATAGGATAGCAATTATTGATCACGGAAAAATCGCTGCAATGGATACCTCGAAAAATCTTAAACGTATGATCGACGATGACGAAACAAGGATCATTGATCTAGATATTCCTAATATAACAAAACAAATGCTTTCAACGATAAATGAACTTAGTTGTGTGGAGAAGGTTTTTAACAAAAGTTTGGAAGAAATCAGGATATATATGAATTGCGATGATCCACTTGAAATGCTTATTACCTTGCTTAAAGAAAGCAATATTCCAGTTAAAGGTATAAAAACTGTTGAACCAACGCTTGAAGATGTTTTTATAAAACTAACGGGTCACGAAATAAGGGACAATCCTAGTAAACAGGCTAAAAATCGTTTTGAGAACAGGAGGATAAGATAATGAAGTATGCGCTTTTTATCGCTGTAAAAGACTTGATTTATTTTTTCAGAAGCCGATTTGCACTCATAGCCTTTATTATTATGCCTGTATTCATGATGCTAATGACGGGTTATATTTTTCCAAAAATACAGTCAACAAAGAATATGTCCATTGTTGTCTTTTCACATGACAAAGGATTTGAAAATATGATGCGCGATAGGGAAATCGAAAGTTTTGTATTTGTTGAAAGCGAGCAAGAACTCCGTGGATATCTTATTGAAGAAAAAGCTGATGCTGGCATGATAGTCCCCGAAGACTTTCTAAAAAGCGTTTTGGTGAATAAAGAAGTTGCTGTCAAAATTATTCCCAGCCCTTCTAATCCGCAGATGGCAATGTCAGCTTCTCAGGGTGTAATGACCACGCTGGGAAGTAGTCTAGGTGGATCCCAGTCTCAAATAGATGTGAAACTTGAAAACCCTTCAGGCGGTGAATTCAATTATTACAGTTTTATGGCTCCGGGAATCATGGCAATGGTTGCCATAATGAGTGTAGTTAACGGGCTTGCTGCAGCGATCACTATGGAAAAAGAGAAAGGTACAATGGATGGAATAATGACTACACCTATACCGCGTTCTTCTATCGTAATTGGTAAGGTTCTATCCCAGACAACAAGAGGTTTGTTGCAGGCAGTAGTAATTCTTCTACTAGCAATCTTTCTGTTCGGAGTAAACGTAGAGGGTTCTCTCATACTTACCTTCTTTCTCCTTATACTGGGTACATTCAGTTTCATAGGAATAGGTATAATTATTACCGCTGGGGCGCCTGATCAGGAATCATCCCAGATGATATTAACCTCAATCACATTCCCCATGCTATTTCTATCCGGTGTATTTTTCCCCGTAGAACAGATGCCCACATTTATGCAATATCTTTCAAAAGCTTTTCCTTTAACCTTCGCTGCAGATGCATTAAGGAAGGTTATGATAATGGGTGCTTCATTGCCAAGTATAAGAATGGACGTTATCGCTCTGGCATTATTCGCAGTAGTTACACTATCGGTTGCAGTACCTATGTTCTCTAAGCTGACAACTACTTGACTCAGAAATTAAGTTACTCATTTTTACTATTTTTTAGGGCAAACATGATCTATAACGAATTCCTGGCCACCTGTTGAAAAGGAGTTAATAGTACCCTGCAGGGTGAGTATTCCTTGAACAGGGTCTGATACACTCACGGTAACATTAGAAATAATAGAACCGTTAAAAGATATGATATCTGTTTCATTTTTAAGCGCACCATTTATTTCTATATTGACGTTTCCTCCATAATAGCCATAGTTCAGTTCTAAACTGGAAAGTACACTTGGAAAATCAAAGTCAAGATTCACATAATTTGTCCAGATTTCTTTTCCCGTATGTCCAGCTTCCCCAGAGGAACTTACTTCAGCAAATCCGCCAGAGTATGGCGTCCCATTAAACCAGTAGAATTCTTTAACATTGACTTGTGTGAAACTTTCAGTGAAGCTGTCTCCAACATTATACTTAAAACCTAAAGATAAATTTTCAAAGTCCAAGCACTTTAAAAATAGCCATGGACAACCGCTAAAAAACAGTACAAACACAATAATTATTACTAAAGAAAGCTTCTTCATTGTTATTCTTCCTTTTACAAACAATATTGTACTCCCGACCTACAAATTTTCGGACCATTTAATGAAGTCGAATGCGAATATTTATACCAACTAGAAAACTACTTAACTTTGTTGATGGATTCGATTTCAGCCGAAGTAAATGAACATTATTACTACACAAAATAAAAACATTCACTTCGTCATGCTTACTTCATTGATGATAAAATAGTAATAACACTAAACTGTTTTAACCAGGAGGGTTATCATGCAGTACATGG
>JASMTM010000033.1:0-8709 GCA_041694295.1 Petrotogales bacterium | reverse complement strand
CGACAGCTGAAGAAACAGCCATATGGTTCCTAAAGAACCACAGATATGTATGGGAAGACTGGTTCCCCGCAGGAAATGAAGAGCTTATTAATAAAGTATTAGGAGCTTTAGAAAAGGAGTAAACAATTTTGTCTACGGCAATTAAAGTTCAAAAACTCTGGAAAATTTACTCGGACATTCACGACAGGGACATCAATGTTGAAGATGAAGAAATGATTGAAAAAATTGAAAAGATGGATGAACCTGTAATCGCTGTAAGGGATGTCAGTCTTGAGGTAAAAGAAGGTGAAGTTTTTGTAATCATGGGTTTGTCAGGTAGTGGAAAATCGACATTGATTCGCTGCCTTTTACGATTGCTGGAACCAACCTCTGGCGAAATCAAAATCAATGAATATGAGGTCACAAATTTAAATGATAATGAACTCATAGATTTCAGACGCAAAGAAGTAGCTATGGTTTTCCAGCATTATGGACTCCTCCCACATAGAACTGTTAGAGAGAACGTGGAGTTCGGATTGAAGATCAGAGGTGAAGATAAAGATATAAGAAAGAAGAGAGCACTTGAATCAATTTAGCGGGTTGTGTTGAAAGGATGTGAAGATAATCATCCAAGTGCATTGAGTGGAGGCATGAGACAGAGAGTTGGAATAGCACGGGCGCTTGTAATGGATACTCCAGTTTTGCTAATGGATGAACCATTCAGTGGTCTTGATCCTTTGATCCGCAGAGAAATGCAGGACGAATTGATCAGGCTTCAAGAAGAAATGCACAAAACAATATTCTTTGTCACCCACGATCTCAATGAGGCCATTAGGTTGGGAGATCGTATTGCGATAATGAAAGAAGGCGACATTGTTCAAACTGGCAAAATCAATGACATTGTTAAAAATCCTGCAGATGATTATGTTAAAAGGTTTGTTCAGGATGTAAAGCGACAGATAACAGATGACATCGACTCAGATAATAATGAAAAGAAGGCGATAACCGATGTTTCCTGAAACACTGGAATTTCATGTAGCAGACTATGTTAACGATTTTATCGACTGGTTGATTACCAATGGTAGCGTAGTATTTGAAACAATATCATCGGTTATTTTATCTCTATTACTGGCTGTTCACAATTTGCTGAATATGACTCCCTGGTGGGTGATTGTGGGTATAGTAATATTTGGTGCATGGTTGGCGACAAAGAAAATCACACTTCCGATAGTGCTTGGGATTCTTTTGACAATTATTGGAGTATTTGGATTATGGGCACTTGCTATGGAAACTCTGGCTCTGGTTATAACCGCTGTCGTTTTTTCAATAGCAATTGGGATTCCATTGGGAGTTCTAATGGCTCAGTTTAACAGGTTCGCCATGATACTAAAACCACTACTCGATGCTATGCAGACTATGCCCAGTTTTGTACACCTCATACCCGCGATGATGCTTTTCGGGCTTGGAAAGGTTCCAGCAGTACTTGCCACCATGATATACGCAATACCGCCGGTTATAAGGCTCACCAATCTGGGTATCAGACAGGTACCAAAGCAGGTACAGGAAGCGGCGAAAGCCTATGGAGCAACAAATAAGCAGTTATTAAAGGAAGTAAGATTACCGCTTGCTTTACCAACAATACTGGCAGGTGTGAATCAAACCACAATGATGGCGCTTGCAATGGTTGTAATCGCTTCAATGATAGGCGCAAGAGGACTGGGGCAGGAGGTTTTACTGGCAATAAACCGTGTAGATGTTGGTAAAGGTTTTGAAGCGGGTATCAGTATTGTTATTCTGGCAATTGTAATTGACAGGATTACACAGGGTATCGCAAAACGGTGGCAGCCACCAAAATCATAGCTTTTTACGTCCTGTACATTGAATTTACATTTAAGGGAATGAAATTTCCATTTTCACAATAAAATATCTCTTTAAGATCAAGAGTATTCAATATATTAAGGGCTTCTTTGAAGCCCTTTCCTATTTCATTTTTTTCATGTGCATCGGATCCGACAGTTATGTATTTCCCGCCAAAACTCAGATATCTCTCAATTATCCACGGTTGTGGATTCACCTCTTTAATACCATTCCTGAGGCCTGATGTATTTATTTCAAGACCAATATTGCATTTAACAAGTGTCAATAGCAATTCATCAAGAAGTGCTGATGGTTTTAGTGGAGTGTTGCCTGGAATGTACCTTCTCAAGAAATCCAGATGCCCAAAAAATCCTGGATAATTTAATGTTCTTACAGCTCCTATGGCCTCTTCAAGGTAAGGGCACCACATTTTCACTCCATCATTAAAATCCGCCATTCCAGGATATTGATGGACGGAATATATAAAATAATCGAAAATACCATTGAAAAAATTGTTATCCGTGTAACTTTGAACGCCAAGCTCAAGTCCCTTTAATAATTTTACGGAAGATTTATTATTTAAATTCTCTATCTCTTCGAGATAAAGCATAGGGTCACCAAAATTAGTGGCGTATTTATAAGAAAGATCCAGATCATAATGATCTGAGATCCCTATAGTTTTCATTTTATTTTCTTCTGAAAATTCCACTACATCTTGAAGTGAATCGTGTGCGTCAGGTGAAAAATTAGTGTGAATATGAAGGTCAAACATCCAAACCACCCAAATCAACAAACAAATTTGTTCTTACCCTCATTCTTTGCCTTATAAAGAAGAGAATCAGCATTTTTTACCAGTTCTGTTATGTTCTCACCCGTCCATTGCACTATACCACCACTCAGCGTGATTCTACAGTTGATACCATAATCGGTCAAAGCAAGCTCATGTTTTATCCTTTCGCAAACTTCCGTAGAACTTGAAAGATCAGTGTTTGGAAATAATAGTAAAAACTCTTCACCACCATAACGAAACGCCATATCAACTTCTCTTATGTTTTTCAAAATTAACCTGGAAATAATTTTCAGTACTTTATCACCAATCTGGTGTCCGTAAGTATCGTTTATATTTTTGAAGTCATCTAGATCAAATAGTGCTATTGAAAGCGGTTCTTTGTATCTTCTGGATCTTTTCAATTCTTCCTCAAGCTTTTCATTCATATATTTATGGTTAAACAATCCTGTAAGACTGTCTTTTATTGATTTTTCCTTTAAGAGTTTGTTCGCTCTTTTTAGCCGTTTCTCAGCTCTTTCCAGCATTGCGTTCTGCTTGTTAATCTTTTCATTGATTTTCATGAGTTCAAAATGCTTTTCTCTATAGAACTCTGCTTCTTTAATCCTTTGCTTTTTTTCGTATCTGTTTTCTACCATGGTCACATTTTTCTTCAAGTTTTCTTTATAGATTTTCTCCTTTAATTTATCATGATGCTTGTGATATTTCAGTGCGTTTTTGTAGTCTTCAAGCTCTTCATACGATTCCGAAATAAACAATGCAATATCGCCTGCCATTGAATTAAGTGTTTTCTCTTCAGCAAGTTCCAAACCCCCCTTTAATAATTCAATAGCCTTTTTATAATTGCCCAAAAACATAAAATGTTTCCCCCACTCTTTTTTTGAAGACGCCAGGGCTTCTGGATTTTTAATTTGTTCTGCCAAATTTTCTGCTTCTATCAGTAGTTCTTCAGCTTTGTTATGTTCCTTGTTCTCGTCGTAAAGAGCAGCAATGTTGTGAAGACTGTTTATAATCTTTCTTTTGTCCCCGATTATTTTTTTTATCTCGTGAGCATCTCTAAAATAATTAATAGATTCATTCATTTTATTCAAACGTGAATATAAAATACCCATATTATTAAGGCTAGATGCCAGACTTATTTTATTTCCATTTTTTCTAGCCTGATCTATTGCTTGTTCAAGATATTCCCTTGATTTAATATTGTTACCACGCTCAGAATATATTATAGCAATATTAGACAATAGACTGGAATCAATATCAGAATCATTTATTTCGCGAAAGATTGATAGTGCTTCAATCAAGCAATCTAATGCAACATCTATGTTACCAAGTTGCCATTCTGATAACCCTTTTTTGTTAAGTGCTCTTGCACATTCTATTCTATTTCCACTTTTTTCACACATTTCAAGAAGAGTATCGCAGTACTCGGATGCCCTTTCATATTCACTTACATCAATATAAAGCTGAATCAAATTGGTTAAAGCTTTAATTTCTCCTTCAATAAAATCAAGTTTGTTAGAAAGTAAAAATGCTTCCTGTGCGTTTTCTAATCTGTTTTCAAATATCTCATTAGCTTCTCTCTGTGATTTTTTTATTAAAGTTTTTATATGTGCCTCTTGTTTTTCATTATTATTGTTAACCATCCTTATCTCCTTTCAAAAGGAAACCAGACTATTTTGACTTTTAAGATTATAGCATCATACAATTACTTAAAGTTATATCTAAAGAACATTATGCACTTTGAGTAGTCAGTTTTAGTGTCCAATCTCTTTCATAAAAGCGCATTCAGAATAAATAAACTGTATGAGCTCATAACAAACATGGTAAAATTTTTAGGGGTGATATTAATGGTAGAATTTTTGGCTGTAATCGGTGCATTGGCTTTATTATTTCTTGCGATAAAAGCATTCCCGGCACTGGTATCCGTTTTAGTAGGATTTGGTGTAATTGCCGTAGTTGTTTTTATTTTTCTTGGATTGCTGATATTTCTTATCCCTGTACTCATTGTTATGGGCTTGATTTTGCTAATTGCAAAGCTAATAAACCCGGCATGAAAATTGATCTAACAGCTGTACAAACTGAAATAGATCTTAATGATTACAGAAATCCTGAAAGTTTTCTGCATTCCATGAATGATTACCTTATAAAAGCTAGCCAGTTATGGAAGACAAATATTCATTTGACAGTTTTTCCAGAGTTCATTGGTACCTTTTTGTATCCAGGTATGTTTTTGAAATCATTAGAACATCAAAATGTGCTTAAATTGTTGTTAAAATATATCCTCAAAAATTTTTCGCTTTCACAACTGAATTTTTTCAGAGCTGCCTTTTTGAAAAACGCTCTAAAAGTTGAAGAAGTTTACAGAAATACATTTTCTGAACTGGCAAAAAATTATTCCACTTACATTGTCGCACCCAGTACTCTTTTACCTTCAATAACCTTTGAATCATCAAAGGGAATGTACATATCGGATAAACGACTCTTCAATATGTCATATTTATTCAATCCCGAAGGCCAGGTTATTGCCAGAATGGGCAAACTAAGGCTAACACCCTCTGAAAACAAAATTCTGTTTTCTCCATATCCTTACAGAAATTACCCAGTAAAAACAGAATTTGCAAAGATTGCGATGGTGATCTGCTACGATATGTTTTTTCAAGATACGATCGAGCATCTCGACTCCATAGGCGCACAAATTCTTGCTGTTCCAACATGCAACTTCGCTCACTGGAAAAAACCCGTTAAGTATAATTCATCTTATTCACAGGAAAGAATATGGTGGTTAGACGGGCCCATAAAAGCAACCAAAAAAAGAGAGAACATTCAATTCTTGATCAATGCCATGGCAGTAGGAAAGATTGGCAACGATGTTGCGGAAGGCCGGTCAACCATATGGAAAAAAGGAAGAATATGTGAACTTGCCAGATCATGGACATCCAGGGAAGAGATAAACGCAGCTGTAGAAATTTAGTGTCGTTATTCATTAATTGAGAACTGATCAATTAAATTTCCGTTTATATCTATTACTCTTGCATCAATAACTCCTGGAGAGTAACTAAATTCAACATAATGATGAACCGATAAACCTTTAATAAGGTCATTACCTGATTCAACCGGATATAGATGTGCTCCACCACCACCCGTAACAATGTAATCAATATTTTCCTTTTCAATTCTCTGATAGTTGTGGTCATGACCGGAAATCACGAGATCAATGTTGTATTTCTCAAACAAGGGAACCAGTATAAGCTTCATAAAATAACTGTCTCCATGAGAGCTGTAGCTATATGGAGGATGATGAGTAACCACAACAGTGAATTCTGTTTGTTCGAAATCTCTGTTTTCGAGAATCTTGACAAGCCAGCGATACTGGTTTGAATATCGATCAAAGCGCTGATTTGTGTCCAACACGATAAAAAGTATTTTCCCTTCTCTAAAGCAATAATAAAGTTCGTTATCAGGCAAATCCAGTAGTTCTCTAAAATTTTTCGCAGCCATTTCATGATTTCCAACAGCCGAATAATAGAAACTGCTGGGAAGAACATCAAGCGCTCTGTAAAATTCAGCCCAATCATCAATTGAAGCGTCTTGATCCACCAGATCTCCTACATTAATTACTAACAGTGGTTCTGTGGAGGCTATACCTTCACAGATTTTTTTATGGTTCTTAAAATTACTTCGTGAATCTCCGTAGATAACAAAATCAAAAGATTTTTCTTCTTTTAATGAGATAGAACCTTCATTTTTATAAATGCACTTATCTCCAACGTAACTCTCAGCCTGATAGTGATATACTTGATCTTTATTCATATTTTCAAGTGTTAAGCTGTGAAAATTAGTCATCTCACTTGAGCTAAGATGAATTTCATTACCGGCTTCATCCACACAGTGTATTCTTGAATCCGAAAGCTCTTCTGTGTACCACTTTATAGAAACCATATCAGAATCTGGTCTGTTTAAAAAAGTAGCATTTATACTTACTGCAAAGATGTAAATCAAGATCACAAAGAGGATTTTTCTCATTCCATCACTTCCCTATTATTCTTTCATGATTTTTCTCGCCCAGTATCTGATAACGTGAAATACCAGTGATATCACTAAAATTATACTCACTACAACGGCAAAACCTTTGAATGCAACAAGGTTTATCTCTTCAAGTCTGACCCCAGCAAAAGAAGCAAAACCTCCAATATAAGCTGGCGTAAGCAACAGATAGAGATATATAATCCCAACGACGTCAAAAATTATTTCCACCAGTTCTGAGTTATTAACCAGTTTAATTGCTGCAGACACACTGTTGATAACCATCAAACCGAATCCTATCAAGAAAGCAAATTTGATTATTTCCAGCGCATTGAACGCGACTTCACTTAGTTCAGCCCCTGATTCGGAAATATACACTGGACCGAATCTCATGAAGTAATAGAATGCTATTGCTCCTGCTATTGATATAACAAGCTCAAAAATTTTCGCCGATAGCTTTTCTTCTTTTCCTTTTTTCACGAGTCCTGAAAAACTTGCTAATTCTGCTTTATTGTTATACTTTGTGACAAAATAGAGTATCAATGCTACCAATCCGAAATCAAATATAAAGGTAGTTGGAATAAGAGAAACAAGCTCCAATAAACCTTCCCAGGCACTTACCTGCTCATTACCCAATGTACTTGCTATCAAACCAAACAATCTTAAACCCAGATGAATGGCAAAGGCAATCCCCGTGTACATAAACAGATAATTCTTGTAATGAGTGGCGATGATCGTTTTTTCTTCAGAATATCTGGAACCAACTTCACGTGGAGTCCCATATTCCTCTATTACTTTTTTTACAGCCTCTTCATCAGATTTACCATATTTGCTCTCTGCCTTCTCGATAATATGACTCTTAATTTCCATCAACAAATCTTCTCTCTTCTTTGGATTATCCATCACAAGATATGTCTTTACCTCATCCAGATAATTCTCAAGCGCTTTCATGATTTTTACCCTCCTCAAATTCCTTTAAAAGTCTTTTTTGATTGTTCCAGATTTCTAGCAGTTCTTTTTTGACTTCAATACCTTCTTTTGAAACAAAATAATACTTCCTCGGTTTGTTTTCTTCAACTCGCCACTCACTTGAAAGCAATTTTCTTTCTTCAAGGCGCCTCAACAAAGGATACAAAGTATTTTCTTCAATGGTAAAATCTTTCTCCTGTAATTCTTTTACTATTTCATACCCATATTTTGGTTGATCTAGCATAACAAGCATCAATAACTGTATAAAACCCCTGTTCATTTCTGATATCAATCTGGCAATGTCCATCAAATCACCTCATATCATTTATTATACTATACTGTATTATACACAGTAAAGTGTGTAAATGTAAACAACTGTTATTACAAACAGGTAAATTGCTAATCTCAAAATTAGTATTTTAAAAGTGTTATTGAAAAATGGGAAGAAATGCTATTCTATGGAATACCACTCTCGAAGAAACTTGCAGACAAATTCTCTAGTATAATCATATCTTTTTCGTGCGATTAATTTTGCCTTTTCCGTCCAGAAGGAATCAGGTTCAATCTTGAGTATTTTCTCAAAGAAATGGTTGAGATAACTTACAGAAACTCCATCGTATTCTTGCTTTGGCTTTAAGGTAGGATCATAGAGTTTACGGTTTAATCCATTGTTGTGATTAAAAACACGTGCTATTGCAATTGCCCCCAGTGCATCCAATCTATCAGCATCCTGAAGAATTTTGCCTTCAATATATTCTGGTTCTCTCTTCCTGGAATAACTGTGTGTGAAAATGCAGCTTGAAACCTTTTCAATAAAGTCTTCACTGAAACCAAGTTTGTACAGATAATCTCTCGCGAAAATACTACCTGCCTCTGCATGATCCATTTTATTTGTCTTTTTGTCTTCCGCATTTCTCTTAACATCGTGCAGTAAAGACGAGGCAATGATAACTGAAGGATTTCCCACCTTTTCTGCGTTATAGATCTTCATGGCCAATTTGGTTACCCTCAAAATATGCGAAAAATCATGAGCAGCATTGTCTGTGCAAGACATTAAGAGCCTGGAGGTATTGTATATGTTGTTTAGTTCCGGG
>JASMTM010000032.1:0-6188 GCA_041694295.1 Petrotogales bacterium | reverse complement strand
GTCAAGTTGCTGCCAGTACGAAATTGGTGTTTGAAGCTCCATCTCACGGCCACGTCGCCTTATTCTTGCAAGTATAGTGTCTACATCTGAATCAATATAAACAAGCAGATCGGGATGTCGCAGATATTTGCACATAGACTTATACATTTCTTCATATGCGTAAAATTCTCTTTTTGTCATCTTACCCGTAGCATACAGGTTCTTAGAGAAAATCTCATAATCTTCATATATCGATCTATCGAAAACAATATTTTTATTTTCTTCTTCTGCATTTTTCAATGAAATATAACGGTGCACCAGGAAATAACTTTGAAGATGGTAAGACCATTCTTTTTGGTCATAGTAGAACTCTTCAAGAAAAGGATTGTTTTCTACACGTTCATGATGGACCTCAAAGCCAAGTTTTTCAGATATTACCTTAGCGAAGGTAGATTTACCAGCACCTACATTACCTGCCATTACAATTATATTTCCCATTTCATTTATTCACCCCTTAAAATGAAAAGTTAAGTTGAAAAATTACATATGTGCAATTACAAATTTTTTATCGGGGTCTCTTAAGTTTTGCAACTACAGGACAGAAACCATAATTCTCATAAAAACCAAATACCTCTTCATTACCTGAAACAACCCCAATGTAAATCTCATCAACTTTGTTGTTTTCCAACCAGCCGATAATCTCTTTTAACAATTTATCACCAATTCGAGACTTTTTGTACTTTTTCAAAGCAAATAAACAATCTACATTTCCTCTATTATCGCTGGTTATTGAACCTATGCAATATCCTGCATCATATTCATTACACATATCTCGTGCCATCAAAATTTTAACTTTGCCACTTTTTTCAGCTTTTTCTTTTATTTTCTCAATCCGATTTTCAAAGGTTAATTCTCTAAAATCTCTTTTAAAGTGGATGGATTTTTCTTCATGATGAGCTCTCAATCTTTACCAGAGTTCTTCTAGTTCTTCTATATTTTCAATTTTTCTTTCAACTATTTCTACGTTCATAGATAAGGCACCTTCTCAATTTTGATCTGTATAAACCTTTTTTCGGATCAATTCAAGATTGTAGTTGAGATATACCAAAGTAATTGATTTTTCTTGGAGAGCAAAATCCTCATTCGGCTTTTTTGCTAACTGAATTTTGTTAGCGGATTTTTTAAGAACAATGCTCCTTTTTTCATCACTGTAATTGACAATAACACCTATAATTGTATTAAGGTCTTTGTTAGGCGAAAATACAGCCTTTATTTTTTCACCAGTGACATTAGCCGGGACAAACTCAACTGAAAAATCTGAAAAAAGTAAATAGATCCACGCTGTGGGTCTGTATTCAGTCAAACCATTAACATTATTAATTAAGCTCAGTGTACCATCATCATCTACGAGATACCAGTGTTGAAATGACCATAGATCATTTTCAATAGATGTAACATATGCTGAAAGCCAGCCTTACAGATGAAATAAAAGTAGATGGGTCTCCCATGTATAAAGTCAATAGTTCATTGACCCCCCAGAGCCATAAGTAATTAACCCCTTACCTCTCCTGGGTATTGTTTTTTATTCTTCTATAACTGTTTCCTGTCATGTTTATTATTAAAGCATTATGTGTAATTCTATCCAATAAAGCCATGGTTAATGCTTTGTCTTTAAATATGTTTATCCATTCTGAGAATATGAGGTTTGTTGTTATTAAAGTACTCTTTGTTTCATATCTCATGGCCAGGTATTGAAATAGAAGTTCTGCTCCTTCAAGATCAAAGGAAATGTAACCCAGTTCATCTATTATCACCAGATCGAGTTTTTTGAATTGTTTGGCGTATTTGACAAGCTGTTTTTCATCTTTCGCTTCCTTCAGTTCATTTATTAATCCGGCTGCTGTTTTGAATAAAACGTTGTATCCTTCTTCACAGGCTTTCATTCCTATCGCTGTTGCAAGATGTGTTTTTCCCGTACCGGAGTTACCAAGTAATATGATGTTCTTGTTTTCTTCAATGAACTCAAGGCTCTTTAGTTCATTTATATGCTCTCTTGCATTTGTGGGCAGTTTATCTTCGTTGAGTTCTTCAAATCTCTTTGGTGTTGGAAAGGATGCTTTCTTTATCCTTCTCATCATGTTCTTTCCTTCTCTGGATATTACCTCTGACTGTAATATCTCAAACAGAAATTCAACGTAACTTATCTTTTCCTGTTTGGCCTGTCTTATTATTCTTTCATAGCTTCCATATATACCGGGTGTCTTTAATCTTTTACATATAGTCATTAGTTTCTCATCCATGGTTAACACCTGCCAGTTTATCGTATATGGAAGGATCACCATGGTCTATGTGTATGTTGAGGGAATATTCAAAAGTGGGTTGTTTTATCTCTTTTTGCTCTAATATATTCTTCATTATGTCATGGGTGGGTATGATTCCATTTTCAAAGAGCTGTTTTATCTTTTCACAGACATCTTTTTCTTTGTATTCGTTGAACAGTTCCAGTAACATGATGAATTCTCTTTCTCTGGTGGTATAATATCTGTTGTATAATGTTTTGAGTGTCTTGTTAAGTGCCTGGAACGCTCTTGAATGTGCAAGGGCTCCAGGCTTTTTTCTTAGGGTGTCAAGGTAATGTTCTATCTTTATTGAATATCTGTTTTTACCACCGAGTCGTTTATGGGTTGCAACAATGTTGTTTTCTTTTAGCATTTCTATATGGTCGGTATATACCTTCAATCTTATTCTTTTCCCCGGATAATCTTCGGGAACAGAGTAGAGGTTGTTATCCAGTGATATGAGCGAGTATCTGGATATGGCTCTTTCTTCAAAGGTGTAGTTGTTGTAACTAGATGAGGGTAATCTATTAAGTTTCTCTTCTTTTATACCCTCAACTGGAATATCTTCCCTTTTGGATACAGGTGAGTTATTTATCTTTTTCATTGATTGTTCCAGATATTCATTTGCTTCTTTTAGTGAGTTGAATTCATTGCGTTCACTGAATACCCAGTTTCTCACATATCCCACACTCTCTTCATCTGTTCCTTTTTCCTGGGGTGAGTATGGATTGCACACCTTTGGGCTAAACCCATAGAAGGTGGCGAACTTTACAAAGTTTTTGTTCAGGTTCTTTCTGTCTTTCACCACTTTCATGTTGTCATAATATATCTGTGGTGGTACACCACCTATCTGGTTGAAGAAATCGATGTGTGCCTGTATTACCTCCAGTGAACTCTCTCTTTCAAAGACCTTTGAATATCTGTACAGTGATTTGTTCAATACCATGTATGCTGCAGGATACTTTTTCTTTTCTCTGTTGATTATTAACTCAACATAACCCCAATCAAATTCTGCTCTCTTTCCATCCGGTTGTTGAGCAATAAATACCTTTCTTAATCCGTTCTCTTCTTTCCATTTACGCACGATCCTTTTTACAGAGGAATAACTTATTAAGTGACCTTTTTCTGTTACTATGTGCCATATCTTTTTGGCTGTGAATTGTAGATTGGCTGGTTTGATTTTGTTTTCTTCTAAAAGACTGATGATTCTATTTACACTTTCCTCAGTGATGGTTCTTCTTTTAAATACAGTAGGTTTTCTTTTAACCACTTCTTCTATCTTTCCAGATTTTGCTTTCTCTATCCTTCGCAGATACTTCCTGACTGTGTTTCTCGAGATGCTGGTTACTCTAACCACTTCTTTGATTGATCCTTTTTCCTGATACAATCTTTGAATCTCTTTGACTTCATACACGTTTTTCACCCCCTGGATACCTCCTTTGAGAAGAATATCTCTATTATCCTCCTCAATGAGGTCTATTTTGCCCCAGGGTATGGGGTCAATTTTCTATGAGCCAGGGGGGTCAGGTATATTAGACCATATACATGCTTTTGGAATCTAAAAAGGAGATAAGCTTAACTGGATTTTGGAAAATTATATGAAACTATATTTAAAAGGAAGTCTATACGAAAGTTTAGTGATGAACAGTTAGATAATAATATACTTAACATTATCAAAAATGCTTTTAATGATACAAAACCGTTATTTCCATTGATCAATGTTGACATGAAAATCGCGCCGGGTGATTCGGTAAAAGGATTACTCTTAGTAAAAGCTCCACATTATCTACTGTTATTTTCAGAAAATAAGCCCGGATATTTAATAAATACTGGTTTTATTTTTGAGCAAATAGACTTATTCCTTTCTTCCAGTGGTATTGGATCGCGCTGGCTTGGTTTAACCAAACCCAAAAAAGGCCGTCTTGAAACATCGTCACTTAAATTTGTTATTACACTTGCTGCAGGCAATCCTGAAGATTTAGTTCATAGAAAGAATGTCTCGGAATTCAACAGAAAACCTCTGGATCAAATAAGTAAAGGAGATAAATTCCTTGATATTATTGAGGCTGCAAGGTTGGCTCCCTCAGCCACCAACAGCCAACCTTGGTTTTTCGTCACTGATGATAACCACATTCACTGTTATTGTATAAAACCAGGTTTAATGAAACGAATTATTTATAAGAAAATGAACAGAATCGATATGGGTATATCACTATGTTATTTTTGGCTAGCTGGATTAAATGAAAATTTCGGGATCAGTTTTTACACTGATCCCGATATTAAAGCGAATGCTTCTGATGCTTATTACTACATAAAATCAGTTACGTTGAAACAATAAAGTATTTCTTTTTTCTATTAGTAAAATCACCATTCTGTAAGTATTTTATAAAAAAGATTCGCATAAATCTTTGTAAGCAACATCAAATCTTCAATAAGGATTCTTTCATCAGGTTTATGTTCTGTTTCTTCTCTTCCCGGCAATAATGCTCCGAAGGCAACTGCGTTTCTTACAGCTCTGGCATACGTCCCCCCACCGGTTGTTAGCAGTTTAGCTTTGTTTCCTGTGACTTTTTCATATACCTCCGTAACGAGTTTTACCAGCTCGCTATCTGGAGATACATAATGAGGTTCGAGATGGTGCCCTGCAACCACCTTCAACCCCTTCAATGCTTCCTTCAATTGCGACTGAATTCTGGATTCATTGAAAAACACAGGATATCTAATGTTTATTACTGCACTAATAAAGTTTTCTCTAAGTTCGATCGTTCCAAGATTCAACGTCAACACACCTGACATATCGTCACTTCCAGAAATACCCAGGCTTTTTCCATTTGTTTCATAGCCTATTTTCTGGCTAAGTTTTTTTATAAATTCTTCCAGTTCAACATTGTTTATTTCCAATTTAGAAAGTACTTCAAGAAGTGGAGCTATAGCATTTTCTCCTCGATCAGGAGTTGATCCATGCGCCGATACACCTTTAACATTGATTACAAGTTCTCTATTGTTTTTTTCCAACGTGAGTTTGGCATTATTTTCAGGTGTGTAGTTTCTGATAATTTCTACTGCCCTATCATCAACTCCCTCAAGAACAGCTTTGGCCTTTGAAGGGACCATATTTGAAGCATTACCACCTGAAAGCTCTTTTATTTTTATTCCTTCTTTGCTGTTAGCGCATTCAGTACTAATTTCATAATTTACTATACCTTTTTCTGCATATATCAGGGGAAATGCTGCATCAGGTGTTACAGCCATTTGTGGTTTTTCTTCATGTTTAAAGTATTCTGTTATTCCACCCCAACCACTTTCTTCATTTGTTCCCAGGATTATCCGTATTTTGTTTTTTGGATCAACACCAAGCTCCTTTATGGCTTTTAAAGCATATATGGAGGCAATAGTTGGGCCTTTGTCATCTATTACTCCACGTCCAAATATATATCCATCTTTGATAGTTCCTTCAAAGGGATCGACACTCCATCCATCGCCAGCAGGAACAACATCCAGATGACCGAGAACACCAAAAAGCTTCCCTTTATTCCCGAATTGAATATGCCCTGCATAACCATCAACATGCTCTGTTTCGAATCCCATATCTTCTGCAAGCTTTAATGTGTATTTCAGCGCTCTGTCTACCTCATTGCCAAAGGGAGCGTTTTCTTCAGGTTCTCCTCTAACAGAAGGTATTTTAACCACTTCTTTAATAGAAGTCAGCAATTTCTTCTGGTTTGAATCCAGGATCTTTTCCAGTTCTTCATTCACATCTATCCCTCCTTATCCAATATCCATTATATTATCCCATAATAGGTGACGTGACTGAATTCTTTGTTAACTCTATCAACTTTTTTCTATGAACTGATTTGCTGTAAATTATTA
>JASMTM010000031.1:0-5120 GCA_041694295.1 Petrotogales bacterium | reverse complement strand
TTACTCCCCCGTTGATTTCACAAATGGCTCTATTGGACCATTTTGGTATTCTCAAATATAGTGGAAAATTTACAGCACTTTCTAAAATTATTCTGAATCTTATTTCATCTTCAAAAGGATATTGCGTTTCCTCAATAATTTTTATCTTTTCACCTTTGATAGTGGATCTGACTTCGGATGGACCAAATACGACAGCAACCAATCCATCATCTTCTGTACCCATCCACATATGCTTAACCAGCTTTGGCCATCCCTGATGCAAATTGGCTGTACAGCAACCAAAGTTTGGCTCAAGTCCGAAAATATTGGAATCATCACCATTGTTATACCAGTTCCTCTTATCTACACTACATTTTACCTGATTAGCCTGTTGATCATATTGATGAGTCATCAGATCTGGAGACAGTGTTGCAGGTAGGGCATTAAAAGCAACCTTTTCCAACAAATCAGCGTCCTCTACTTTGCCAAAAACGGATATAATTTTTTCAAGCGAATACATATATTCAACAACCGCACATAATTCAGTTCCTTGTTCGGGATTTCTGCCATCAAGATGTTCATCACCTGAAAACATCCCGTTAGCCATTCCATGATACCTCTCAAGATTCTTAATTCCCTCTCTTATTGCAAGTAACTGTTTTTCTTCACCAGTTATAAGATATCTCACAGCCGGATATTTAATCCCCATTGCAACATTAACAACATGGGTGCCTTCAAATAATTCAAAAAGCCTTTTAGCTTTTTCCCTGTCTTCCAGATTGTAAATTGCTTCGAGTCCGTAAACATCTGTCAATTTGGCCATTTCTTTCCAGTCAAGATAATATTTGGTGGGCTTTTTGAATGGAAAATTAAGAAAATATTCAGTCCAATCTTTTGTTTTTTCCAGAAATTTAAATGCAAGTTCCTTCAAAAATGGAGTTTCTCTTATTCCGTACAGCCAAATAATAACGAGTAGATTTTCTGTTGCCCTTGAGTGTTCCCAAATAGTAAAGAAATGATCGTCTATATGTTCATACTGATAATGGAAATATTTAAGTAAAAAATCTAGTACACGTTCATCTTCAGTGACTTCGTAATAGTTTTTCAATACCTTGAGCATAACCATTCGTGACCACCAATCATGATTATCTTTCGGTCCAAAAAAACCATCCTTTCTCTGGCTGTTCAAAGTCCATTCTATCCACTTCTTTGCTTTTTTTATGAGTTCTTTATCTTCCAAAATATATGCCAGAGGGATTAGCCCATCACAATAGTATGGTCCGCGTTCCCAGTTTTCACCGGTGCCTCCAAGCCATCCGCTGTTTTCTCCAACATCTTCCCATACTTCTTCCAGTTTTCCAGTTATACCCTTTGCCTGAAAAAGAAGTTGTTTTAAAAGCCAGTTTTTAGGTTTTACTTCTCCTAATTTCAGTTCGTAAAATTTTGGAGAATGAAATATGTATTCTGAGCTCAATTTATGTCCCTCCAAACATTCTCTATTCTTTAGTTGTTCCGGAAGTCATACCCTGAACATAGTATTTCTGCAACAATAAGAAAATTAGTATACTTGGAATGATGCTGAATGTTGCACCTGCATTAATTAGTCCCCAATCCTGCGTAAAACGTGAAGTAGCAAAATTCATTATTCCCACCTGAACATTTCTTACTTCACTGGAACTTGTGAAAATCAATGAAAGAATGAAATCATTCCAGGTCTGCAAGAATACATATACCACAGCGGTTGCTACTGCAGGCAAAGCAAGAGGAAGATGAACCTTCAATAATATCTTCAGTTCAGAGGCTCCATCAATTAATGCGCTTTCTCTTAACGCTATAGGTAATGATGAAAAATAATTCTTCATCATAAAAAGACAAAATGGCATGTAGAATGTAGAATAAATTAAAGCAAGTCCAGGGATTGTATCCAGGAGCCCGATTTTATTTAAAAGATCATAAAGAGGAATGAGTAATGATTGATAGGGAACCATTATAATTGAAAGAATTATGAGAAAAATAACATTACTTCCTTTAAAAGAAAGTTTACTTAACGAATAACCACCAAGAATGCTCTGGATAAGTACTAAGACAATACTCAAACTGCATAATAAAAATGTGTTACCAATGTATCTAAGAAAAATACCATCTGCAGCTGTAAACAATTTTTCATACTGCACCAGGGTTGGATTTGTGGTAATAAATCCTGGAGGGTATGTTAACACCTCCTGAGGTGGCTTAAAAGATGTTAATACTGTCCAGTAGAAAGCCATCAAGAAAAGAAACGATGTAATTATAAGTATAACCAGTACAGTCTTACTCATTACTGAATCCCCCAGCTTTCAGTTGCAAATAACTGATAAATAGTAATATTACAAGAAAGATAACTGATATAGCTGCACCAAGACCAAGGTTGTAGTATTCAAATGCAATTTTATTTATATACATAACGATTGTTTGCGTTGTTTTTAAAGGTCCACCTTGAGTCATAATATAAAAATGATCAAATGCTTTGAAAGATCCAGCTACAGAAATTATAAGGGCGAGAATTATAGTTGGTCTTAATAAAGGTAACGTAATATATCTGAATTCCTGCCACTTTTTTGCACCGTCAATTTTGGCTGCTTCATATAAGGCAGGAGAAATCCCCTGCAGTCCTGCTATGATTATTATCATAGAAAAACCTAGTGTTTTCCAGGCTACCATAATCGAAACCATTATTCTTGCACTCCATGTTCCACCGAGCCAGTTTACAGGTTGGTTTATCATATTTAAAGAAATTAAGGCATAATTTAAGAGACCATATGTGTCGTTATAAATCCATTTCCACATATAGCTTGCTGCAACAAATGAAATTGCATAGGGTAAAAAATAAACGGTTCTAAAGAAATTGGTTTTTTTACTGGTTTTTTTCAGTGCTATGCCAAGAAAAATTGCTGGTAAAAAAATCATTGGTGTAACAATTGCAGCGTAAATAATTGTATTCCAGAGAGATTTCCAGAACTCATTGTCTGTTAATGCCTCTGCATAATTTTCAAAACCGATAAATTCTGATCCTCCAAGGACCTGCCATTTTTGAAAAGACATCACCACTACCCTGAAAAGAGGGTACAAAAAAAAGATGCTTACCATAACAAGCACAGGAGACAGAAAAAGTATTCCTAAAAAAACCTTCCTTGATTTTTGACTCATTAAATATCCTCCTAAAGGTTTTTGTAGAAATCGGATGGGAGAGTACCTCCCATCCGTCTAATAAATAAGCTTCACTCGTTCATCAATTCTTTGATTTCTTCAGTACATTTTTCAATGGCTTCCTCTGGTTCCATTTTATCAAGGAAGACACTTTCGAAATAATATAGAACAGGATCGTATATCTCATTGTATTTCAAAGAAAAAGGAGTAACAGCGTATCCTAAAATATCTGCAAATTTTTCCATTTGTGGGATTTCATTGTAATATTCATTGTCGTAAAGGCTGGGTCTAGGTAAAAGCATAAGATTTGGGGCATAAGCATTGACCATTGCTTCTTTGGAGTAAGCGAATTTCATATATTCCTTAGCTGCTTCTACATCTTCACACTGAGATGTAATGCCAAGTAATGTTCCTCCACCAAATGTAGCGAATTCACCTCTGTTTTTTGGAATAGGGGCTACACCAAAATCAAGATTTGGAGCATCCTTCCTTAGAGATGTAATATTGAAATTACCTCCAAGGAATATTGCTAACTTACCGGACACAAAAGCATTGTATCTGTCACCAGATCCATATTGAATAGAGGACTGAGGTGCGATCTTGTATTCATGGATTAAATCATGCCAAAATCTTAAAGCCTGCTCTGCTTCAAAGGAATCGAGAACAACGTTACCTTCATCATCAAACATATTTCCATCATTACCCCAAATAAAGGGCATGAACCAGAACATATAAGCTCCAGCTCCACCTCCTGCTAGATTGAAACCCCATTGATCGATAATACCGTCTCCATCTTTGTCTACAGTGAGTTTTTTACCCATTTCTACAAGTTCATACCATGTTTGAGGTGGTTGTTCGGGATCAAGACCTGCTTCTTCAAACATGTCTTTGTTCCAAAGAATAACTGAAAGGTCGATTTGATAAGGCAGGGCATGAATTCTTCCATCTTTCATCCCAAGCTTGATCATTCCTTGAGGAAGTTCATTAAAGAACGGTAATTCTTTAGCCCACTCTGTAATATCTTCAAAGGCACCTATTGAAACAAAATAAGGGTACTGGATGATATCCAGTGCATATAGGTCAGGTGCCCTTCCTGCGGAAAGTGCTGCCATGAATTTTGGAACCATCTGATCATATGGAATGATTTCAAGTTTTGCTCTGATGTCTTTGCCTTCCTCTTTCATCTTTTCGTTAAACATTTCTACTATGGTTTCAGTTTGAGATTGCTGGTCCCATATAACCAGTGTAGTAGACAGAGCGAGGCTAGAAAGAAGAAAAACAGAAATTAATAAGGTAATAACTACCTTTTTGGACATTTTTGACTCCTCCTTTTAATAAAGATAGTGGTTCTCATCTTCATTTTAGAAGTGAGTTAATCTTTATTCACAGACAAATAGTAGCGATTATATCCAAATATTGTTGCTTAATAAAAACAGACTTATATTCTGCTTTTATCTAACTATATCCTCTCTATTAAGCTCTTGTTGATGATTAAAGTTGTTTACAACTTAAACAAAGTAACGATATAATCATCTTATCAACATGTCTACTTGTCTGATTGATATACAATTATAAGAAAAAAAACGAAGGAAATTCATTAACAAAGTTAAGCACATTTTTACTTGGAAGTTATAGAAAAATATCAATAAACAGAAATTGTTACTATTCTTAAGTGTTTAAGCATTTACTAAATCCCAAACTCTTTACGGGTTTTATAAGTATTTTACTGCAATAGGTAACTACCCGAACACAGTTCGCATATCAATGCTTTTCCGCTCCAATCGGTTCACATTTTTTTCTCGGACTCTCGTCCCCTCGGTCCTTCTCGTCTTTTCGTATTTGATTCCTTCCTTGAGGAAGGTACCTGCGAAGCAGGGGGAAGGTGTGAATTAGATTTTTTATCTCTATATCTCGTTTTACTTTTTTGAACTTCCGTACAACCCACAACCTACTGA
>JASMTM010000030.1:0-7704 GCA_041694295.1 Petrotogales bacterium | reverse complement strand
TCATTTTAGATGTTCTCCCAAGCTGACAGTATATGCAGGAGTGATTGCACGTTTTAAATGGAATTGGTGATACGCCAAGTGATCTACCAAGTCTACGGGATGGAACAATTCCATAAACATACTTGTTTATTAATGTTTCTTTTTTCATGATATTCATGTCCCTTCTTTATAAACGCAGAAAATCTTCAAGCATAAATCTATGAGTAACCTTACATGCCGTAATGCTTTTCTCACGGTGTTTAAAAGGATTTTAGATCTCCACTCTTTAAACTTTCAATATTTTTTCTTGCGGTTCCGTCTTTTGCCATATAGGCTTTTATTCCCGCCTGTTGAAGTGCCATATAGGCATTTTTGCCAAGATTTTTACATATTAAATGACTCACTTTATTATTAACCAGTTTTTCAACAACTACAGGTCCTGCACCATGAGCCCCTAAATCATCGTTTTCTGCATAATTTACAGTTTCTTGATCAGTATCGTAAATAAGTATATACTCAGATCTCGCAAATCTCTCATCAATTTCTGCATCCAAACCTTTTTCCTTTACTGGTACTGCTATTACCATATTTTCACCTCCAAATAAATCTTTGTTCTGCTGATCGATACGTTATCCGTGCCCGTGAAATTTTTCTCTCGGAGTATAATCAACACTTCTTAAACTACCATTAATATAAGCTTTAGCTAATTCTTTAACAGTTCCATAAGCACCGGTTATGACCTCTAACTTTAACCGCTCAAAGTAAGCCCTTGCTCTTCTTCCAACTCCCTGTGTTATTACTACGCTGGCATCTTTTGATTTTAAATAATTCGGTATTTCACCCGGATCATGACTTGAAAATGGATTTTCTTCAACATTGATTGATTTAATCTCATCTTCCTCTATCTCTACAAAAGCATAGTACGGTGCACGACCAAAATGTTCAGAAATGGTAGAATTTTCACCTTTATTTTCTGTTACAGGAATTGCAGTAATCATATCCTGCTAACCTCCCAGTTTTTCCAGTAATTTTCTGTAAATTTCTTTAATCGATTTAGTTGCCTTAGAATCCTCAAAATGAACAACCGACCTTGCTTCAAGAGCAGCCTTTCGTACATAATCATCATAAGGAATTTTTCCAAGTAGATCGTATCCATTTTCCATACAGAAATTTCTTATTTCTTCGGTTTTTTCAAGGTTTATATCGTACTTATTAATTACTACCGAAAAATCCCTTCTAAAGTGCTCCACAGTTTGTATAATTCTTTGAAGATCATGTATACCAGAAGTAGTTGGTTCGGTTACAACAATGACGTAACTTGTCCCCGTTATGGAGGAAGTAGTTGAACAACCGATGCCCGGGCTGCCATCAATTATTATGTAATCCTTGTTTTCTTTTCTGGTTATTTCATTGGCAAGTTTTCTAACTTCTGCCACCAAACCTCCCGATTTCTCCTCTCCAGGTTTCAGTAGTGCATGCGTAAAAGGATATTTTTCTGTTTCAGAAAGGTAATAATCGCCTGATTTACTGTCTTCCATTGTTATTGCTTCAACAGGACATACCTGTACACATGCATTACAGCCTTCACAGGCAAAGGAATCGACTGTAAAAGGCTGTCCCTCATCTATTGCATCGAACCTGCACACATCTATGCATTTACCACAAGCTATGCAGTTGCTATGAATTTCCGCCTTTTTACCACCTACATATTCATGGCATTCTTTTACCTTCGAATTGGTTAGAAGAAATAAATTTGGTGCATCTACATCACAATCCGCTGCAACATGGTTATCAAACATTTCTATAAGCGAAGCTGCTAACGTTGTTTTACCTGTTCCGCCTTTTCCACTTACTATAGTTATCTGCTTCATCGGGGAATCACAACCTTAATCTTTTCAAAGATGTTTCTTACTTCCTTGAACCAATTATCATCTTCTTTTACAAATAACTCTCCTTTAGAGTATTTTTCTGCAATTTTTTTATCATAAGGAATTTTCGCAAGCAGCGGAATATTTTCAACATCCACATATTTCTCTACCTGATCATAATCATCTGAAGCTCTGTTAATAACAACTCCCAAAGGTATATTCATCTCACGCACCACATCTACAGCCAATAACAAATCATGAAATCCTAGGGGAGTCGCTTCTGTAACAAGAATCGCAAAATCTGCTCCTCTCAATGTTTCAACGACCGGACAACTAACTCCAGGTGGTGAATCAAGGATAACCGTTTTGCTGTTGTCAATATGTTTCTTTAAATGTCTTATAATAGGTACTCCAGACATTTCTCCAATATTTAACAAACCCATTGCAAAGGACAGATTATTATTAATTCTCCCCCATTTTATCTTTCCAATGCTTTTTGGAACTTCGGTAATAACATTTTCAGGACATACAATACTGCATGCCCCGCAACCGTGACACAGTCCGTCAAAAACAAGTACTCCTGTTTTAAAAACCGTAATTGCCCCAAATTGGCATACCTCAGCACACGTACCGCATTTTGTGCACTTTTCATTATCTACTTCTGGAATTAACAAATCTGTCGATTCTTCACCGGTAAAATTAACATTAAAAAAAATATGAGAATTGGGTTCTTCCGTATCCATGTCCACCAATTGAATGGGCATTTCCTCCGAAAGAACCCAGGCAAGGTTCGTTGATATCGTTGTTTTTCCGGTTCCACCTTTTCCGCTCAGCACCGCTATTTTCAAAATATCACCTCATTATAAAGCGGAAAAAGTGTTTACTCTTCTTCCTTTTTTTCAATTTCTTGAAGCCTATTCTTAACTGCTGATAGTTCTTCTTCAAGCTCTGCAACATAATCTTTAAGCATTTTTTCCTCTTCACGAGAATTTACTTTAGGTTCATAGGCTGGGTAATCAGCCGGATATGCTGGATAATAACCCATACCATATCCTCTTCCAAAACCAAATCCTCTACCGAAACCAAATCCTCTTCCGCGGCCGTACCAACCACGTCTCCAGGCTAATCCAGGTCCTCTAAATCCTGTTGTTCGTGCGTAACCTGAACATAATCCTAAACCTCTTCCTGTCATTGGTCCCTGTCCTAATGGTCCCGTTCTGTCAAATCCTGGCATTGTCACACCTCCTAAGATTGTTTTTTGCATCTATATGCATTTCGTATATATTATAGCGCTCCATATATATATTGTCAATTTGACTGATTTGTCATTTATTCGCTGATTAAAGATATTCACTAAACACGAAAATGCAGTTATTTTTCTTTAGTACCCTTGCTATAGAAGAAGACCGTGACATTTAATCCTCTCAAATATCACAGTTTAATTATTTCTCCTGCTCGTATTTCCTTAACATTTGCAGAAAGCCTTTGCTGCATAATCTCTATTGCTTCATCACCCGTACAGTGACCAATAAAATAGTTTGCCACATTAAACTCTTCTAATTTATCACAAATAACATTTAGTTCCCGCTCGGTTTTATGCAAAAGATGAAGACCGCCCAGAACATTTTCTATTTCGCAGTGTCTGGAGGCTTCAAACAAAATATTTACTATGCCTCTATGCGAGCAACCGGTTATTACGGTTCCCTTGCCTTCCCTTATTATTAATAAAGTAAGTTCGTCTTTGAACTCATCTGTTTTTCTCCGATTATTGATAATATGTTTGTACTTCTTTTGTGGTCTTTCATCTGTAACAAAAGGCACAGCTGAAATGATAAAGATACCGTCATCAATTTTTGTGTATTTTTCAACTGTTACAAATTCAGCTCCCAAAGCAATATATTCTTTCTCAGTCTTATTCGGACTTACACTTCGTTCTCCACTAAGTTTTCTATTAAGTGCACCAGCACCTATATATACACTACTTTTTCCAATAAGCTTTAAAAAATTAGCCAATCCTCCAAGATGATCATAATGGCCATGACTGATTATAATTGAGTTAATAACCTCCAAATCCTTACCAAGCTTTCTTGCATTTTCTGTTGCTACATCTGTGGTTCCGGTATCAAAAAGATAATTCCTGTTTTCTGTTTCAATCAAAAATGATATTCCGTGTTCCTTTCGAAATCCTTCAAGAGCTTTATCATTACACAATACTGTAATTGTCATATGACCTCCTTTTATTTAAGAAAGAATTCCCATAACAATTATACCTCTATAAAAAAACTCAAAACAAAAAAGAGGCCGCTAATGCGACCCCTTTGTTATAACGGCTCAATAAGTTACTCTTCTTCTTTTTTAGGCTTTCGTTTTTTTTCCTTCTTCTTTTCAGGTTTACCCATCTTTCTTCTCCCTCCTTCCCCCAGGAAGGATTGATGAAACACCATATTCTTCAAATGATAATAGCACTATAATTATAAATTAAGATGTATTGTTAAACGTCAATTTTCAACTATTTTGCACTACACTTCAAATTGAAGTAGTTTTTCTCCATCAATCGAAATATTTCATCTATTCTCGCCATTTTTCATAACAATCTGATAATTATCAACTAATGCCTTTCTGGTGATGTTAAAATATTAATAAACGAAAGGAAGAGGTGATATAGATGGTAAATAATCTTGATATTTCTAAAGCTATGAAAATAAAACTTAATCCTGAACTTCCACCCGAACCCAAATTTGATCCAAAAATCAGGAGAGCTCCAAAAAGAGATTTACCACTAAATGAAAAAGAAAAAAAGCTTGCTCTGAGAAACGCTTTAAGATATATACCTGAAGAACTACATGAAAAACTTGCTCCAGAATTTCTGAAAGAGCTCGAAGAGCGTGGAAGGATTTATGGATATCGATTTAGACCCAGTGGAAGGATAAAAGGTAGACCAATTGATGAATACAAGGGAAAATGTATCGAAGGTAAAGCTTTTCAAGTAATGATTGATAATAATCTTGATTTTGACGTTGCCCTTTATCCATACGAACTTGTAACGTACGGTGAAACAGGCCAGGTGTGCCAGAACTGGATGCAATACAGACTGATTAAAAAATACCTTGAAGAACTTACAGACGAACAAACCCTCGTGGTTATGTCAGGACATCCTTTAGGACTTTTCAAATCGTTCAAGAGCAGTCCCAGGGTCATAATAACCAATGCTCTGATGGTTGGTCTTTTCGATGATCAGGATAACTGGGTAAAAGCACAGGCACTTGGAGTAGCGAATTATGGTCAAATGACAGCCGGAGGATGGATGTATATAGGACCCCAGGGTATTGTTCATGGAACGTACAGTACAATACTCAACGCAGGCAGGAAAAAATTAGGAATTCCTGATGATGGTGACCTAAAAGGAAAATTGTTTATCTCGTCCGGACTGGGCGGAATGAGCGGAGCCCAGGGGAAAGCTATCAGAATTGCTAACGGAGTAGGAATAATCGCAGAAGTAGATGAATCAAGAATTAGTACGAGAATTGAACAGGGCTGGATAGACGAGGTATATGAAGATCTAGATGAACTATTTTCGGTAGCACTGGAAAAACAGAAAAATGGGCAAAGTATTGCACTTGGGTTTTATGGAAATATTGTTGACCTGCTTCAATACGTTATTGACAAGAACATAAAAGTAGATCTACTGTCTGACCAAACGTCGTGTCACGCAGCTTATGATGGAGGATATTGCCCCCAGGGCCTTACCTTCGAAGAAAGAACGGAGTTGCTTCAGACTGATAAAAAGAGCTTTAAGGAATATGTAGACAAATCACTTAGAAAGCATTTTCAACTGATAAAATTACTGGTTGAAAGAGGTACCTATTTCTTTGATTATGGAAACAGCTTTATGAAAGCTGTATTTGACGCAGGGGTCAAAGAAATTGCGAAGAATGGCGTTGATACAAGCGAAGGTTTCATTTTCCCTTCATATGTTGAAGATATTATGGGTCCCATGTTATTCGATTATGGTTATGGACCCTTCAGATGGGTTTGCCTTAGTGGAAAAAGGGAAGATCTTTTAAAGACAGACAGAGCTGCAATGGAATGTATCGATCCTGATAGAAGAGGACAGGATAAAGATAACTACATCTGGATAAAAAATGCCGACGGTAACAATCTTGTTGTTGGAACACAGGCAAGAATACTCTATCAGGATGCTATAGGCAGAAAAAGCATTGCACTAAAATTCAACGAAATGGTAAGAGTTGGAGAGATAGGCCCTGTAATGATTGGAAGGGACCACCACGACACCGGCGGAACTGATTCACCTTTTAGAGAAACATCCAACATTAAGGATGGAAGTAATATTATGGCAGATATGGCAACACACTGTTTTGGTGGAAATATTGCAAGAGGAATGAGCATGGTTTCTCTTCATAATGGTGGTGGCGTTGGCATAGGTAAAGCAATCAACGGTGGATTCGGTCTGGTCCTGGATGGTAGCGATAGGGTCGATAACATCATCAATAAAGCTATTCCCTGGGATGTCATGAGTGGAGTCGCAAGGCGAGCATGGGCACGAAATGAAGCTTCAATAAATACCGCTATCGAATACAACAATGAAAACAAAAATACCGATCATCTTACATTGCCTTACTTGGTTGATGATAATCTGATTGATAAGCTTTTTAAATGAGATAACTCCTGTAAATAAAAATGCGCTGTAGAATAATACAGCGCATTTTTTATCTAATGTATAGTTTTATTAAGAACCAGCTATATCCATATTTTTAACAATTACAGAAGGAACGTAAGCAAGGACATTATCACCAAGCAATCCCTGAGAAGAAAATACTGAATCATTTCCAACTACATCAATCTTCTCAAGCAAAGAAAGGAAATTCCCCGAGACAGTAATTTCCTCAACACCACGAACAATTTTCCCGTTCTCAACTAAAAAACCACTGGCTCCCAGAGAAAATTCTCCGGTGACATTGTCTGCGCCCGAATGTAATCCATCAAGTGATGTGATTACAATTCCATTATCCAGCGTTTGTACAAGTTCCTCAAAATTCTTTTCCCCTGGTTTTAGAACAACGTTAAAGGGCATAATTGATGGTTTGTCGGTATAATCTCTTAGCTTAATGGCATTTCCGGTTGATTTCACTCCGTCCTTTTTGGCTGTTCTCAAATCATATAGATATGTGGTCAGCCTTCCATCTTCAATTAATATTTTCTTTTTCGTGGGAACTCCCTGATCATCAAAAGCTCTGCTGACTGCGCTATCCGTTAGTAAAGGATCGTCAATCAAGGTTACAGATTTGTTCGCAACCATCTGGTTTAATTTATTTTCAAGAGGGGAGAAACCTCTCTGAATCGACTCCGCTGAGAACATCTGCATGAATGTCAGAAGAAATTCCCCAAAAATATTGTTTCTAATTATCAAATTGTATTTCCCGCTTTTCACCGGTTTTGCCCCTAGTGAATAACGTATATCAGAAGAAATTCTATCTATCATTTTTTTTATTTTAAATTTTTCGGGGTCCTTACCAATATCAGCTGCAACTCCTGTTTTCGTAGAATCTCCTTCTTTCCCAACGGCCATGGCATAGATATATCCTCCGTCATGTTTAAAAGAAACATCCAGTTCTTCTGTATTAACAATCCTGATTTCCTGTGTATCGTGTGAAATACCATTTACAGGGACAAATACAATTCTCTCATCTGAGTTCTCAATCCCCTTAACAAATTCGGTCAGTTTTTGAAATTTATCATCTTGCGTAAGAGACTCAAATGCTCCTACATATGCGTTTTTTATCCCGGGATATTCAGAACTACCATTAAACAGTTCTTCTTCATAGTCAGATACTGTAAT
>JASMTM010000029.1:0-3204 GCA_041694295.1 Petrotogales bacterium | reverse complement strand
ATTTGTCCGCTTTTCTTGACTCCAATTTTTCCTAATTTGACGGATGTTGCCTCGATTAGCAAACTTCAAGAAATCATCTAATTTCATATCATAGATGCGTTCCAGTTCACATTGACTATTTTCTTTTATATCTGCAAGTTGTTTTTCCAAAATATCGTATTCGTCTAATAATTCAGTTTCATCTTTAGTATTTTTGATACTTCCATGATGTCTCTTTATAGCCAGATAACCCATTAGTTTGTAAGGTTCTGGAAGCCACCAGTATGCGAAAATAGCAGATAGTAAGGAGTGATTTTTCTCAGTTCCAAATTTTCTGGATTGTCTTGATGATTTTTCATCATAAGTTATATAGTCCTGGAAAAATGAAGTTGCTTTACCAAAATCATGTGCCATACATATCTTTTTTATGGCCTCTCTTTTCTCGGAGTTTTCCGTTTGCTTATCGAATATACCTAAAGCAATTGATGTAACACCCTCAAGATGCTCTTTTAAAGACTGGTGAGGGTGTGATTTCAAATTGAAATCTTCATTGGAAAAAGAAAACGTTTTGTCCGACAACTTCATGGAGTTCTCCTGTAGCATTTCCTTTCAATGCACATGGCCTATCATTCTTGAAACCAAACATTATTTTTTCATATTTAGTGTATTCCCGTTTTTCATTATTTGAAACTGGAATATTGTCAGTAAATATTTTTAAATCGCAATGATCAAGATCAAAACAATTAATTGGAATTATACTATCCACATTGTTTCGGGTTTGTGTACGTATACTTTCACACCGGGTTTCAAAAATAATTTTAGCTACATGTTCACTTACACCAAGATAAGGAGTAAAAACTGGTTTCTGATTTTTCAGATGGTCTTCCAGTTCATCAAGTTTCTCTGGTCTCCATGATACAAAAATTCTATATTCAGGGTTTCTCAGGAATTCGGCATTAACTGGAAAGCTAAAAAGGTCATTTTCATTTTTCATGCTAACTAACTTTATTGTCTGCATATCTTTATGAATTGGAGACAGTACCTGAATACCAATCCTCATATCTTTTGTACTTTCATAAAGATCGCCCCTATCTATACCAACAATTGCTCCAATCAGCCCTTTTATTGCTGGTGGATGAATGCATAAAAAAGTAAGAGCAGAAGTAGTGGTATATGGTTTTCTGAATTTTGCATATCCACTTTTCACTCTAAATACCAAGCAGTCCATAAGGAACCTCCATCTCATTAGAAATTAATTACTTCAAATTCTTCTGGGAGGTTGACAATTTTGGCCGTATTGTGCTTATAAATGACAATCTTATCGATGAACTCTTTCTTGGACTCATAATATTCATTTAACTTTTGAAGATCAAGAGTTGTCTGGGAAATATCTCTGACCTCATCTTTAGATGTATCAAAATTGACATCTACGTAATTAAGTTCTCCATCTATTCTATGTTCCTTATATATCACTTCCACCAGTAAACGTGGCATCTGGTTTTTTGAAGTACTCCTGTAATTTATAAGGCCATTAATCAACGCCGTAGTAAATTCACTCAGGTCATTTTCACTTACTTCAATTCCTTGTTTTCTTGCAACATTGTCATTATAAACTGCATATGTTTTAAACAAAGCATAAGGTGTTACATATTTGGACCAAATCGTTGATTGACTTTTATCTTCCCCACCCGCATAAGCAGAATTTCCTTGCATGAATTTTATTTCCGCAGGATTTACGGATTTGCTCCACATGACCTGCAAAGGACCTGTAATGTCATATTTTGGTTTGGTTATGACTGCACCAAAAAGTCTTACATCAATATATTGCTTCAAAATGTATTCTGGTAAATCATTTTCTTTTAGATCAGCATTTTTCATTATCTCTTTGATCAAATTGGTGCAGGACATTACTTTTCCTTTGTCATCCTTTTTTGTTCTTACCAGTACATTGTGGCCCGTAGATTGCCATTCATCACGAATAAACCGCTTTATTCTGACATCTGAGACTTCAAGTTGCCCTGTTATTTCATCATGTCTTGGCTTATTGTCGTTAAGCATATCCCCATTAGGATTTGCCATTGTGCTATCCCATACCAGTAAGTATTCTCGTGTGTTTGCCATCATTCATCCACTCCTTCAACTTTTAGATTATCCTTGGGTTTTCCGATCCACTGCTGCATTCCCCAGAAGAAAATATATTTCGCTTCATCATTTGGAATTTTTTCATCCCCTGCTCCCATAAGCTCTTTTGATGAAGAAAGATAATTATTCAGATATTTTTTGTTTTGAACTCCGTACTTATACATTAATTCTGAACATTGATTTGCAATATATACAAAAGTCTTGAAATCGAATTTCCTTCCAAAGAAAAAGTTCTTTTCAAGATGGGATGTTGCATTCTGCAGATCATCACCACTTTTGTATTTTTTTGACTCGTATATCATGGCATTGTACAAGTGCCCTAACAAGAACCATGCCTTTTTAACAGAGTTGTCAAAGAATTCTGAATTTTCTTCGAAAAACTGGTCTTCAGTTTCATATTCTGCCATTTCATAAACTCCTTTCTTTTTCTCAACTAATTTCCATCCATTACTCAAACATCCACAATCAACAAGGAAATTATACACCCGATGAATTGAAGAGATTTGTTTGTAGCCTTCATAATAATCATGTCTGTATTTTTTCATGGCTCTGGAAAAGAATATTCTTCGATTGATTTTATTGCCATGAAAAATATCACGAAGGTAATTTTTAGCTTCATTAGTTCCAAATATTTCATTAATCTTGGAATTCCCGCCCAAAAGATAAAGTAAAATCTGCCACAATTGAAGGTTGTAACCTGAAGCCGCATATTTATGCTCAAGTTCTGCAATTTTTGTAAAACAAGAAGGCATTACATCTCTTATATGGTATGTGATTTTCCATTCTGATTTTTGTGAAGAGAAAAATATAATGTCTACATTGGTGTGGGATTTACCAATTTGTTTCATCACCAAATCTTCATGATAACGGATATTATTAAGGAGGTTTCGATCCTCTAAATCACCGATATCCGCGTCCTCAAATATCTCTTTTATGTCTTTGTTATAATCGTGAGGCAAGAACAACATTTTACTTCCGCCCCACCATGTTTCCAGATAATTATGGATATATTTGCGACCCGCTAAAATGTTGATTAAGCAATCATAGCAGATGCCATAAGATAAACCGTCGGTGTTTGAAAAG
>JASMTM010000028.1:0-2860 GCA_041694295.1 Petrotogales bacterium | reverse complement strand
AAATTCCTTAAACAATAACAACAAAAAGTATATTTTAGAATGCAATCTATAATAGATTGATTTTCATTTCTTTTCCTTTTAATGCATATGAAAAAACTTAAGTATTTTCATGTTTGTTATTGTTTAAGGAATTTTGTAGCAAAGTTGATATATTTATAATGAAACATGAATATTAATAACTGGAAAATCATTTATGGGTGCTACAGTGGGGAAATCAAGAATGCTGGGTAGTATCAATTAAATATATGGTTTTTTGTTATTGGATTTAAACAGTATATTAGAAATAAAACTTAACGAAGAGACTCTCTATATGTTTCCCAAAAAAAATATATTTTTAAGTTTATTATTCGCTTTAATCCTGTTCGCAGGAGTTAGTTCAGGTATTACTGTTGAAATGGAAAATCCAAGCAACGTTCCTACTTATCTGGAAGAAGGAGAACATGTGTCTTTTGTATTATTGATTGACAATATAGATGAAGATATATCTAGCCTTACTTTGGAAACAAATCTTCTTTCCGCTAACAGTGAACCAATATACGATTTTGGTGATTCAAACAAGTATGTTCCTGTGAATAGATATGATAAGAAAATGAACGTTAACCTATCCTCTTTCCCTCAAAGGAACTTTATCCGTGTATCAATATCTGGAAAAGCTCCATCAGGTGAAATCAATCATAAAGATGAAGATACTGGATTGGTCACAACAACATTTAGAGATAGTAAATTAAAATACTATGAATTAAAGGTCAACGAAGAACCTTATAATATAGAAACATTTGAATTACGCATCCAGAAAAAAGAAAACTTTGAAAAAACAATGCAAAGTATTGAGATCGATGAGTTGGATGGGCTTAAACTAAAAACACGAGACCTCTTTGACAAAGGTCTTGTTACTGAATCTCAGGGAATTGCAAATGAGATGTCTACTATAAAATTACCAAACAACCTAAAGATGTTTGGTATTGTAAATGTCCATAGTAATTTGCAATTAAATATCTTTGCCATTGTATTCTTGTTAATTGGTGCGATATTGGGTGCAATTTTATACTCTAGATCGATTTCCGACGAAGATGATGATATAGATTGATTGGTGATAGTATGACACAATTTTTGAAATTTGCAGATGCGATTTATGCAGTTGGTGGAGCGGGGAAAACTCTGGTCTTTAACATGTTAGAAAAAGACTGGATTTTAAAAAAGATTCTGGAACCCAGTTCTAATCCTAATAGATGTGAAATATTTATTATAGATACTTGTTTGGATGAAGAAAATAATGATCGAAAACGGATTGCTAACATCAAGAAGAAAATTGATGAAATTTCGAATAATTATAATGAAAACCGAAATTCAAAAGAAATTGGTTCATTCGAAATCGGCTCTATTTCTATCGAGTATCATCTTTTAACAAAGGACATGAATCTGGGAACTGCGTTGTCTTTGACAGGCGATTCTGTAAAAGACAATGTTGTTAGAGGAACTGATGCCGATATTTGGTGGATGAGTGATAAAAATATTGATCCAAATTGGCATAAAAATATAATGGAATTTGAAAATCTCAAAACTATGGAATTTGCCAAAGGAGTATACAGAAAAAGGGCTGTTGGTAAAGCAATTTTCTACAAAGCTATGGCAGAAAAAAATGACTATGTTTTACCTCAAGGATCAAATATAGATATAATTTGTGGCATTGGTGGTGGAACAGGGGCAGGTATAGCTATTGATCTTGCAAAAAAGATAAAATCTACACCTAATAAATCAAATAGCAACATTAATTTCTTTGGCATCCTTTCGACATTGAATGAAAGTGACGAAGAAAAGGCCAATTGTGCTGCAATAATCAGCGAGCTGGAATATCTGAAGGTAAGTGGTGTAAAGTTTAACAATGGGGAGCTAAATGGTAAAGATATTTTTGCAAACAATATATTGGTACCCATTGAATTAACAAATTATGAAGGAAACCGTGTATTAAATCCTCAAAGTAAAAAGCTGCTTGATGAATTTGATTCTGTTTTTCCCAATATAATAATTTCTTATCACAATACAGGCTCAGCTGAATATATTTTTGAAAATCAACCCTCTTTTGCTCCTTTTATTATAGCTGTACCCCAGGCAGTACGTTATAACGTGGACTACATCAAAAATATCAAAGATGATATTACATCAAAGATGGATCTCAAGAGAGAGTCTTTAACCAATGAAAGAAAAATCTATTCTCAAGTTCAAACCTTCATAAATACATACAAATCTGAACTTTACGATAAACAAAAACCTAATTCATTGAATGATGGAGATAAAGCCTTCCTTTATGAAAAAAGGTACCTTAAATTCCGTGAAATTCTTAACATGAAGTACTTTGAAGATCTCCAATATGAAAATATCCTTCTACTTAAAGAGGCAATAAGAGATATTGGCACTCAGGATGATGAAGCAGGTATTCATAAAAAGGTGGGGGAATTCATTTCGCATATCATTTCCACCATGGAAGCTTCGGGAATGGATGAAAATGGTAACCTACCTACCAGTGTTGATAGTTCGATTTATAAAATATTGCATGATGACATATATGCCATAAAAGATATTGAATTATTACTAGCCGAATTGAATTCTCTCAATGACGATAAAATATCTGGCATGCTTAAGAAGATAATCATGCTAGATGAAAAAAATCTTTCATTGATGCTAAATCAAGCCAAAACTCAATGTGAGAAATTCCAAGAAGAAAAGACTTACCTGTCAAATGGAATTGATGATCTCGAAAGTGATCTATCGACCATTGAAACAGAATCTGAAAATTATGTCAATGATGGATATAATATCTGGAAGCTCAAGATGTATGACTGCTTTGTAAATCTTGATTCCA
>JASMTM010000027.1:0-2897 GCA_041694295.1 Petrotogales bacterium | reverse complement strand
GCAGTCGCATATCCATGCCCTACCCTGGCATGCATATCCTGCTGTCCCTCAAGCAGCATATCCGTGTGTTTCTCAACACGCATATCAAATGTTTTATGTTTTTCTGTATTTCCGTACAACACACAACGTACCACGCACAACGTGTTTTATTAATGTTTACGTCGAGACTCGGATCTCTGATCTCGTGTTTTTTCGACATACGTAATTTTGTAATCTCGGACTCTCGTCAACTCGGCCCTTCTCAAATTCTCGGGTTCTCGTTTTCTGAGAACTAACTCTCTCAGAGCGCCTTTGAGCGAGAGTTTTTTTCGAGCGGCTTCAAGCGTCATTGAACGAGCGTAGTGAGTGGCTTCAAGCGTCACTCTCCGAGTGTCTTTATTCTAAGGAAGGAGTGAAATTCATGATACAACCGCATGGTGGAAAACTTGTAAACAGAATAGCAACTAAAGAAGAAAAGCAAGAATGGCTATCTAAAAAGGAAGAATTGAAGAAGATAAAAGTGTCATACTGGGATCTTTCAGAAATGGAGAATATCGCAACGGGACTTTTTAGTCCTCTGGAAGGCTTTATGACAGGGAAAGACTACAATTCTGTACTGGAAAATATGCGATTATCTGATGGAGTAGTTTGGACTATACCAATAGTACTGTCCGTAAATAAAGAAACAGCCGATCAACTTAATCTTAACGATGATGTTCTAATAACAGCTGAAGATGGCACAGAATATGCAATTTTACATCTAGAAGATAAATACAGAAGAAAGAAAAAAGAAGAGGCAAAAAGTGTATACAAAACTGACAGCGAAGATCACCCGGGAGTAAAGTTTCTTTACAGTCTTGGCGACATCGCTCTTGGTGGAAAAATAACACTTTTAAACAGGATTAAACACGATGATTTTGTTGATTACCGTTTTGATCCTGCAGAAACAAGGAAAATGTTTGAAGATAGAGGTTGGAGCACTGTAGTAGCTTTCCAGACCAGAAATCCGATACATAGGGCTCATGAATATCTACAAAAAACAGCTTTAGAAATAGTTGATGGACTCTTTATTAATCCTCTCGTCGGAAAAACGAAAGCTGGTGATATACCTTCTGATATAAGGTTAAAGACATACGAAACAATAATCGACAAGTATTATGTAAATGAAAGAGTGGCTCTTGGAGTATTCCCTGTTAATATGAGATACGCGGGTCCAAAGGAGGCAATATTCCACGCTATATGTAGAAAGAACTTTGGTTGTACCCATTTCATTGTAGGTAGAGACCACGCAGGCGTAGGAGATTACTATGGTACATACGAAGCCCAGGAAATATTTGATAAATTTAAACCGGAGGAAATAGGAATAACTCCATTAAAATTTGAACATGCTTTTTATTGCACAAAATGTGAGAATATGGCCAGCAGTAAGACCTGCCCCCATGGAAAAGAAAACCATGTCTTTCTCAGTGGCACAAAACTAAGGAAGATGCTATCTGAAGGCAAAATGCCCCCCAAAGAATTCACAAGACCGGAAGTTGCCGAGATACTTATGAATTACTACATGAATAAAAACGATTAATAAAGAGCGTAATTAAAACCACAGTTTGCTTTTGTTATCTTTATAAATAAAGGGTGGAGCTGGATACAATTATTATTTTGATCGCACATGATTGCTTAAGGCTTCCACCTTTTTTTGCGCTTTTCTTTGAGGTGTATCGGGCAGTTTTTAATAGTTTAAAGTTATAATTAGATGCTATATTCCTTTGTTTTCAACTATCTGTATTTCAATACCATTGGGATCTTGTATAAAGAAAAATCTAATCGATGGATTTGGTGAAATTGGTCCACTTTTTATCTCTATTCCATTGTTCTTCACATATTCCATTGCAGCGTTCAGAGAATCAACCTCAAAACCTATTGAAAATCCTTTATTTTGAGGCTTAACATCATAATTTTTTTCATCTATTAATTCAATCTTTGTTGAGTTTTCTTCACCAAGCATTGCTATTTCTACATCATCACCTGATCTAAATCTTCTAAATACTTTCATCCCAAGAAGCCCAGTATAGAATCCCAATGATTCCTCCAGATCATTAACATGAATCGTTATCCAGCAAAAATCCATAATGTCATCTCCCTAAATTTACTTATTCATTTCCTACTTCATATTCCCGTGCGAGTCTGCTGTAAACTATACTCCTGAGAACATTGGCAGCGCAACGGATGATATCTTCCTCTGCTATTCTTCCACTTTTCAAACCAGCAAGAATTTCTTTTTTGTAATACTTGCCACCTGGCATAATTAAATCGTTACCCGCTTTCATACAAAAAGCACTATCTGCAAGACCTTCTGATGTAGAATACCAGTCAGTCATTACTACACCATCAAAATCCCACTCGTTGCGCAGTACTTTTGTGCATAAATCATAACTGTTTGCTGTATAAGTTCCATTCAACCGATTGTAGCTTGTCATCATTGCTTTTGGATTTGCTTCACACACCACAATTTCAAAAGTTCTTAAATAGATCTCTCGAAGCGCCCGTTCATTAATGTTGCTGGAGACTCTCATACGGTTATCTTCCTGATTGTTTGCACAAAAGTGTTTTACCGTCACATAATTACCTTCAATGCTTTGTACACCACTGGTAATAGCTGCTGCTAGCTTCCCTGAAAGAAAAGGATCTTCACTGTAATATTCAAAATTCCGACCACATAACGGGTTTCTATGTATATTAACAGCAGGAGCCAGCCAGAAAGTAATGCCATATTCAGTCATTTCGGTACTTATAGCCTTTCCCACTTCTTCGAGCAGTTCTCTGTTCCAGGTCTGTGCCATTGCAAGCTCAACAGGAAAGGCTGTAGTAAACTGGTAAACCAAAACATCTTTATCCGGGTTTCCAAAGATTAGTTTTTTTGT
>JASMTM010000026.1:0-9037 GCA_041694295.1 Petrotogales bacterium | reverse complement strand
CACTTCCTTTCTATAATACCTTGTTGTTTCTTATCAGCGAAATTCTCTTATTTATTTTGAATGTTCTCTTTCATGCGATGATACTCTTCATGATTGATTTCGCCTTTTGCATAACGCTCGTTCAAAATCCTGATAGAATCATTTTCTGTGTTGTGTTCCATGGCGGGATTATAGTTGTTTTTATATCTGTTATTTGAATTTCGGATTATTAAAATTACACCAACAATTAATGTGGTAATTAAGGCAAAACCCAGTAATGGCCAAAACCATCCCCAGGATCCAAAGAAACTCCCACACCAACCGGGCGTTCCATAATAACCTAAATGCATATTATTCTCCTCCTTCAATGTTTCTTAATACTTTCCTATATTCTTCTTCTGAGATATCCCCACGGGCATATCGCTCTCTGAGTATTTCTTTAGCTTTTCGGTTATTAGCTATATTCTCATTCGATGTTTCGCCAGAACTGTTATCAAATAAATTCTTTAAAAAATCTGGTTTCATTATTAGTAAAAATAATATGATTAACAGAAACCATCCAAAAAACATCATATAATCACCCCTTTTTATAGCCCCCCTGGGGGGAAGGGACTAATCTAATACTACAATATTTATCGGATATTGTCAAGAAATATATTAACTGCTTGAAATCCTCTTTTTTATTAAGGTTGCGATGAGCTATAATTATTTCAGTTTGTGCTGAGGCTAAATAACAGATATAAGGGGGATTTTTATGTATAACAAAAGGATCATTGTTCTTGTAACGTGTCTTCTTCTGGTTTTTGCAGGTGTCTTTGCAACAAAAATTATGATTGTCCATAGTTACGATGAAGGATATTCATGGACAAGAGAACTTACTGAAGGTATTAAGAGTGTTTTGGAAGATGAAGAAATCGAGTGGGAAATATTTCATATGGATACCCGGCTCAAAACATCTGAGGAATGGAAGATAAAAGCTGGAAGGATTGCATTACAGAAAGTACAAAAATTTTCTCCTGATGTAATCGTTGCCTGTGATGATAACGTTCAAGAGTACTTTGCCAAAGAAATTAATGATATTCCAGTAGTATTCTGTGGGGTGAATCTTGACCCTTCGAAATACGATTATCCGAGAGAAAACATTGCTGGAGTAAGAGAAACCCTTTTTACTAAAGAGTTAATAAACATGATAAAGGATTTCTTTCCTGAAAGATCTAATATAATTTTTATGGGTGATAGAAGCGAAACCACTTCAGGAATTGTAGAACAGCTTGAAGAAGCAGAATATGAAGGAATTACGAAAAAAATTATTATTCTTGATACTTATTCTAATTGGAAAGAAACTGTGAAAAGCATCGATGGTGACAACACTGCCATTGTGTTGCTTATAAATAGAGAGTTAAAAGACGAAAACGGTGAAGTAGTCGATTCGGCAGAAGTAACACGCTGGACAGCTAACAACAGTACTGTTCCTGTTTTTGCAATTATGAATTATGCCATTGAAGAAGGTGCCATCGGTGGTGTAGTTAATACAGGATATGGTGAAGGAAAACAGGCTGGAGAGATTGTAAGGAAATTCCTTTCCGGGACATCACTTAAGGATATTGGTGTAGAAAAATCAGAAAATGGTTATGTGATGATTAATGTTGCTTCTGCTTTATCTGCAGGAGTTTCTTTTGATTCGGAGTGGCTTGAAAGGGTGGATAAAATTGTCACAAAAAGGGAGATGTCTGCGGACACTGTACTTAAACTGTTTTTAGGTTCTTTTGAGGAAAGGGTTCATGGCATAATGACATCACTAAAGATTCTTTCAGAAACACCTGAAGTTAAGTCCGGAGAATGGACAACCATGAAACCCCTGTTAAGTGCTTTCAATAAAAATTATGAAGGACTGGCTATTTACATATTGCCCAATGGAGGATATTATTCGGTTCAAAGAAACTGGACGGGCTTGAACCTTAATAACAGGGTATATTTTCCGATATTGGAAAATGGTCAAGAAGTGAAGGGTTATCAGGTAATGAGCAGATCAACCGGAAAACGTTCTGTTGTTTTTGGAGTTCCTGTTTGGAGAGAAGAAAAAATTACGGGATTTGTAGGATTATCTGCATTTTTTGAAGACTGGAATTCAGATCTCATTTCAGAATTTAAGGAGATTGACAAGGCACATTTTTATGCTTTTGATTCACAAAACACCCTTGCACTAACAGATAACACTGCGTTACTTCTTGGATCACTTGATGTTGAAGTCCCGGGATTATCAGATAGAATTGATAATCTGGACAGCGAAAGCGGAAGCTTTCTTTTTGTTGCCAATGATACTTTAAATGCAGCAGAATATAAAGAATCGAGTGAAACAGGCTGGACTTTTGTTATTGCCAGTCAGTATGAAAGTGAAGAAAAAGATCGGCAAATGCAAGTTTTGTTGAATAAAGTTCGTAATCAGTTGCAGGGAATTTTCAACAGAATGGATAAATCAATGGCTGAGAATACGGAAATATTGAGCTTATATCATGACAATGAAGAGATTATAAGGGCGTTGCTTGAAGAGCTACATAAGGAAAACCCTGAGGTTCTTGATGTTTCCTACATAAGTGAAGACGGTTATCTTGAGTATATTTATCCCGATGATTATAGTGATATTGAAGGATCATGGATAGGAGATAGACCCTATACAAAAAAGCTTATTAAAACAGAAAAGCCAGTACTAAGCGATGTGTTCTTTACAGTAGAAGATTTCTTTGCTGTTGATCTGGAATGGCCAATTTTCGATGAAGATGGTGAATTTGTTGGAGCCTTAAGTTTTCTTATTAAACCCGAGTTATTCCTGGCTCCAATAATCCTTCCAAACAACTATGAACCTTATGAATTCTGGGTTATGCATCCAGATGGGACGATACTCTACGATCAGGATGAAGTGGAGATCGGAAGAAATCTCTTTACAGATAAGCTTTATGAACCCTTTGATAGTTTACAGGAACTTGGAAAGAAAATCTCCAGCAATGAATCAGGAGAAGGAGAGTACAGCTTTTACTCTAAAGGAATGGGTGAGATGGTTAGAAAAGAGGTAAAATGGACATCTGTGGGACTTCATGGAACCCAGTGGAGACTGATTTTAACGAAGGTATCCGATTGAGATTTTGTTTGTACTGAAAACTTAATTCTGTTATTTAGCGGTTATAAGATAAGGCTGAAAAACTCAAAGGGAATAGGGGGAAAATTTCCTATTCCTTTCTCTTTTTCCTCTTCTTTTTCATACGTTTTTCATACATATCTTTGATCCATTCATTGACAGGTTTTTTCCATCTCTCTGATTTATTCGGTATGTTCTTTATTAGTGATTTAGGATTCAATCCCATTTCCTTTGCCATACGTAACGTTTCTCTGTTAAGTTTGCATTTCCTTTTTGCTTTTGCCCACAATTCTTCTTTCTTGTTTTTATCCATTTCTTCCTCCGATAATTTCATTTGTTTACAGCTAAATAATTTTTACTGTTTGATTAATACTGTTACTCTATCAAAATAACATAAATAGATGGTCTATAAATAGAGGAAGTATTAATTATTTATAAGAATAAAAGAGCAGCAAACAAATTTAAGTATTGAACAATTGAAGCAGGAGTACTTTTGGTACTGAAAGATAGTCCTTTTTCAATGGTAAGATTGAATCTTTTATGCGAAAAAGCTTAACATTATTTAATAGGGTGAAAAATATGAAAAAGCTTTTATGTTATTTCCTGGTAGCAGCTTTAGTTGTGATAATAGGCTTTTCCGGAGAATTTCAGCTTCTTGAAAAATCAGAAGAGCGGACAAAAATCCTCAAACAATGGGAAGATGAACTTAAAAAATCAATGGAAGAATGGAATATTCCTGGAATGACTGCAGGAATAATATATGATGGTGAAGTGATTTATAAAAAAGCATTTGGTGTGAAAGACTTATCTTCGATGGAACCGATTGATATTGAAACGGTTTTCCAGATAGGTTCAACTACCAAAGCTTTTACATCTACTCTTTCTGCGATTTTTGTGGATGGAGGACAGTTTGACTGGAAGGATCGGGTAATGGATCTTTATCCAGCGTTCAGATTAAAAGATGTTTCAGCCCAGCAAGGTTTTCTTTTCGAGGATTTGATGGCTCAGCACAGTGGTCTTTATCCTTACGCTGGAGATATTCTCTCGATATGGGGATTTGGTAGAGATAAGGTTCTCAGTTCACTATCCGAATGGCCTACGATGTACAGTTTTCGGATAGAGCTTAGTTATGTGAACAACCTGTTTGTCGTTGTTGAAGAAATTTTAGAGAGTTACTCAGGAAAAAGTTATTCGGAATTATTGAGGGAAAAGAAATTTGATCCATTAGAGATGAACAGTACTCGTGCAACATTAGACGGTTTTATTAATGCCAGTAATGCAGTTACAACCCATGTAAATGATGAAGGAAATCCAGTTTCAATAGATCCTTACGATGGTTTCATTGACTGGATTAAATCTCTCGCTCCTGCGGGCATCATAAGTTCAAATATTAATGACATGCTTCGATGGGTAAATATGTATTTGAATAAAGGTACAGTTGATGGCAATAAAATAGTTTCGAAAGAAAACCTACTTATTACATATTCACCGCATACATACGTTTTAGGGAACCCTTCAGACCCATCGCAGCGTATTGTTTGGGCTGGGTAATGGAAGAATTTGAAGGAATGAAAATACTCTGGCATAATGGTGACACTTCTGGCTGTCACGCAATGATACTCACGATACCAAAAGACAAACTTGGAACAGTTATATTATCAAATATGGGCAGTTATAATGTGCTGGATACCCTTGCTAAAGCTTTTGTACAATTAGCAATTGATAAAGATCCTAATGTCTTGAAAGGACTTGATGAAGATGAATCGCAGGAAGAAAAACAGGAAACCTTTGTGTATGATCATCTTCCTCTAGAGGAAGATGTCGGCACATATCAAAATGAAATATTTGAAGAGATGATTATAGAAATAGAAAATTCCACATTGAAAGGTAAAGTGGCTAATGGCTCATATACTCTTATTTTTGAACATGAAAACCGGGATTTATTTACACTACATCTGTTGCCCTATTTGAAAGACCTTAACCAGGTATCATTTATCCTTAATGAAAAGGGAAAAGTAGAAGGATTCTTTCTGTGGGAATCTAGTAGTCCTGACCCATATTGGTTTGAAAAGGTAGAAAAAAACAAGTAGGGAAATTCATTCATATAGCAAATTCCAAATCACTCATAGATAAAACTCGCCCGGATATTTTTTCATCCGGGCTTTTTTATATAATTATCGTTCATATTTCTTTATGGTGCATTATTCAGTTTCTTCGTACAACACTTTATGTAATTTTTCCATTCTTAAATCTGCCTGCGCAATAAGATCAGAACACTCTTTAAGTTCTCTTGTTACTTCTTCTGTTTTTTCTCCGTTAAATTTATAACCAAGATCATGTTCCAGAGTTGCCCAGTAATCCATTGCAATTGTTCTAAATTGAATTTCAGCCTTGACCCATTCCTTCTGTCGTGACAGGAAAACAGGGATTTCTACAACGATGTGCAAACTGCGATAACCATTGGATTTAGGGTTTTGAATATAATCATTTTTTTGTACCATATATAGATCGTCCTGAGAAAGCAGGAGTCCAGCAATTTCGTACACATCGTCAACAAAAGGGCAGATAACCCTGACTCCAGCAATATCATTCAGATTCTCCCTAGCTGATTCAATACTGAGTTCGTAACCCTTCCGCAACAGCTTTTCTGCAATACTTCTTGGTTTCTTAACTCTTGTTTTAATTTCGTGGATTAAATTTCTATTTTTGCTAACCTTCATTTCGTCATTAAGATTTTCCAATCTGGTTGTTATATTGCGAGCAGCAGAAGCATAAATGTTTTCAATTTTAATGAACGAATGAATGGCTTTCATAATATTTTCATGGTCATTGTCTATCTCATATTCGTCGAACAATTCTCTTCTTTCGAAGAAATCTCTTGCTCTGGAATGTTCAACCTGCATTAGCTTCCCTCCTCAGAAGCATAATAAATGTAATTAATTATTCTAGTGTAATTTTCCCAACCACCTCTCTTACTATCAATTTTAAAGGATAGAATAAATACATTAAAACACGCTGACCGTTCAAAATTATGACTTAAACCTCAATGAAAAAGATCAAGTGTCTATTATGTCATCAAACGTTATTTAAGGTTCAAATGGGTGATATATCTGTTTATAACTAAAAGGTAGTGAAAATACCAAATTGACCGGTGGGAACCAAATTAGGTTCCATGCTATTTATATCCAGTAATAGACAGATATTTACTCCGACCTGCAAACCAATTGTGAAAGCTGTATTAGCTTTCCAGCCAATTGCACCGATAATTCCGGGAATAACACCGATGTATATACTATCTGATTTAATGAAAGATGTACCTATTCTGGGAACAGCAAAGAAACTTACTTTCTTACCGTTTGATAAGGCAATGGAATGTGCATAACCTGAAGTTATAGAAAGAGTCCAGGGGCCTCCGCTGCCAAAAATACTTAAAGGCGGTGAAGCGCCAAGACTGATGTACAAACCACCATCTGTTTCAATTGTTGCTCCTAATATGGCAGGACCTTCTATTCCTGCTCTTATCGTGGCTCCAAAAGTGAGTAATGGAAAAATCATAAAAATAATTACAACAATCTTTTTCATATATATAATCCCTCCCTTTCAATCAATTATATTCTTATAGTTAGGCTTGATTATATAAATAGCTGTCTATGTATATTTAGTATTTTTTTATAGTGATTTTTCCCAACAGATATTTTCGAATTAGGCTAGAAATTTGAATGATTCTTGAGTGTTTTGAAGTTGACTCATTTTTTGTTACAGATTAATTATTAACGATAAAATCCAAAAAAAATCGAGAAAATGCACTTAAAAATGATTAAACTCTTTTAGAAAGCTCATTTAGGCTGAAACTTAAGCATATGGAATTATTGCTATATCATTTTAAGTGATATACTGTAAATAGAATTAGTTGCCCTGATTATCAAGGAAACAGCGAAAAATTAAATCGCGATTTTTTGGATCGTGTTGTTGACCTTAATTTGTATAAAATGTGGTCTAATAAACCACCGTAATTAAATATAATAAAAATTGCAAACTGGATCGTTTGTTTAGTAAAGATCATGAGAGGTGTACCAGTTTGAAAAAAGCTGGATATAAGAAATTGCATGATTATAATCTAAGGGAACTTTTAAAAGAACTAAAACCTCATGAACACTTGTGCTTGCTTTATGAAGATAGAGATGTCTGGGCAGACACGATTGTACATTTTATTTATGAAGGGCTTAAACAAAATCAAAAATGTATCTATGTTGTCGATGAAAACACTGCACAGAAAATAAGAGATACTTTTAACGATAAAGATATTGATATTTCTGAATATGAAAGTACAGGCCAGCTTGTTATTACAAGTAACAGGGAAACGTACACAAAAAAAGGTCATTTCGATCCCATGATCAAATTATTGATTTCTGAAACTGAAAAGGCGATTGAAGAAGGATATAATGCACTTAGAGTAACCGGAGAAATAACCCCGGCGCTTCATGGGATTAAAGGCTCAGAAAAAATTCTTGAATATGAAACAAAATTGAATAGAGATTTATTCCCCAATTATCCATGTACTGCAATATGTCAGTATAATATGCAAAAATTTGATCCTGAAATTATTAAAGGGGTTATACTTACTCATCCTTTGGTAGTTAAGGATAGAAAGATATATCGCAATTTCTATTATATTCAACCAGAAGATTTATTTAATCAGAAAAAGAGTGAAAGACAGGTAAAACAATGGTTGGATAATCTTGAAAGAGAAAAACAATTCCTTGAAACTATCAAAAACCAGAAAGAAGAGTATGAAACAACTTTTAATTCACTGAATGAAGGAGTTATTCTACAAAAAAATACAGGTGAGATTCTTTCCATGAATGAATCTGCAGAAAAGATTCTGGGAATAAAAAAAGAAAATGTTATAGGCAAATTGTCAATGGATTACGAATGGAACATGATTAAAGAAAATGGGGAGTATTTCCCACCGGAAGAACATCCTTCAATTCATACGTTGAAAACGGAAAAACCCTTTAAGGATAAAGTTCTTGGACAAAAAAATAAAGATGGAAGTATAACATTGATAAACGTCAATACAAATCCTATATATCGGGAGAATAGTAAAACGCCTGACGCTGTTGTCATTTCTTTTTCTGACATAACGAAACGTAAAAAAACAGCAGAAGAACTTGGTCAGATTAAATGGATGTTGAGCGCCAAGAAATATAAGCGTAATGAAGAATACAGGAACCCACCATATGGAAATTTGACTGAACTGAATAAATCAGGCCTTATATTAAAATCTGTTGGAGAAGACATATTGAAGGGAATCGCAACTGATTATCTCGGCTTGCTTGAAACTTCAGCCGCCATATATGAGAAAAACGGTGATTACGCACTGGGCATTTTTTCTTCAGGCTGGTGTCGCTTTCTTGACAGCTCTTCAAGAGCACTGTGTAAAACAAAAGACAATAGAGAAGCTCTAAAAAGTGGTAAATGGCTCTGCCATGAATGCTGCTGGAATGAAGCCGCTAAACCGGCAATTATAAAAGGGGAACCCACGGATATTGCCTGTGAAGGCGGAATAAGGCTTTACACAGTTCCAATCTGGGCTAATAATAGGGTTATTGGAGCAATGAATTTTGGTTACGGTGATCCACCAAAAGATAACGGTACATTAAGTGTTATTGCCAAGAAGTACTCCGTTGATATTAATAAGTTAAAGAAAAAGGCTGAAGAATACAAGAAAAGGCCTCAATTTATTATTGATCTTGCAAAAGAACGATTGCATAGTTCAGCAAGATTGATAGGAACGATGGTTGAAAAAAATCAGGCCATGGAAGAATTAAAGGCAATTAATACCACACTTCAATTAGCTTACGAAGGTGCGGGACTGGGAATCTGGGATCATGATTTTAGAACAAATAAAGTAGTTCGTACAGG
>JASMTM010000025.1:0-5644 GCA_041694295.1 Petrotogales bacterium | reverse complement strand
ACCTACAACGTACAACCGACAACGTTTTCTGTTTCTTTGAATCAGTCGATGGACGAAGCTTGCCATAGGCAAGCGTTGGACGAAGCGGAGCGTTGGACGATTTTTGCACCTATCGGTTCACGGTTCACGTGTTTTAGAATTTTAAAGGTTTAACCGAGAAGCGCAAATCCTGAGCTCTGCTCAGCAAATCCGCCTGTTCCTCAAGGCGCAAATCAATTGTTTAGTGTTTTTGAATTTACGTACAACCCACAACGCACAACGAGTTTTTAGTTTGATTGACCAAGTGGAGCGTTGGACGAAACGCAGTGTTGGACGGTTTTTTTACACGTACAACCCACAACGTACCACGTACAACGTGTTTTGAACGTAAGTACCGTCGATGGACGAAGCTTGCCATAGGCAAGCGTTGGACGAAGCGAGCCGAAAGGCGAGTGTTGGACCAAGTGAAACGTTGGACGTGTTTTAAATAGCGTCGTTGGACAATGGACGTGTTTTTTCAGAGGCTCTCGGATTCTCGTCTTTTTGGTTTTTCTCGTGTACTAAAGTTCTCACTCTGTCTGAGCCTCGTTGAGCAAAAGTTCCACCAAGCGACTCCAAGCGCCTCTCTCCGATCGTCTTGAATGAACGAAGTGAGTGGCTACAAGCGTCGCAAATTTGAGGAGGTTTCTCATGCGAAAATTTGCAATTATAGGTCTCGACTGCGCCGATCCAAAACTAATATTCGAAGAATTCTGGGATGAATTACCCAATATAAGAAAATTGGCTCAAAGCGGAAGTTATGGAAAACTGGAATCAACAATCCCACCAATTACAGTTCCTGCATGGATGTCAATGGTAACGGGTAAAGATCCTGGAACTCTTGGTTTCTACGGATTCAGAAACAGAAAAGATTACTCATATGATTCCATTACCTTTGCCAATTCAAAAAAAGTAAAATACGAAACAATCTGGGATACACTGGGCAAGAAAGGGTACAAATCCATTGCACTGGGTGTTCCCCTTACATATCCACCAAAACCAATAAACGGATATCTGGTTACCAGCTTTCTTACACCAAGTACAAAATTTAACTATACCTACCCAAAAGAACTAAAAAATGAAATAGAGAAATGGGTAGGCAAATATATGCTGGATGTAGAAAACTTCAGAACAGAGAATAAACAGAGAATAATCGACGAAGTCTACGAAATGACAGACAAGAGATTTCAAGTGGCAAAACATCTGGTAACAGAAAAAGAATGGGATTTCTTTATGATGGTTGAGATGGGACCTGACAGAATGCATCATGCCTTCTGGGCACATCATGATCCAACACATTTCAAACATGATCCAGACAGTCCATTCAAGAACGCAATAAAAGACTACTACATATACCTGGATAAAAAGATTGGTGAACTGATAAAACACTTCCCTGAAGATACAACCATAATGCTCAACTCCGACCATGGCATACAGAAAATGGTAGGCGGTATAGCCATAAATGACTGGCTTATAGAAAAAGGATATCTGGTGCTTAAAGAAAAACCTGTAAAAAGAACAAAAATTGAGAAACTAATAGCGGAAAACAAAATAGATTGGATAAAGACAAAGGCATGGGGCATAGGTGGTTACCACGGTAAAGTGTTTCTTAATGTTAGAGGGAGAGAACCTCTAGGAGTAATAGAAAAAAAGAATTATGAAAAGACAAGAAACAAAATAATCGAAGAACTAGAAAAAATTACAGACGAACACGGAAATAATATAGGCACGAAAGCGTTCAAACCTGAAGAAATCTACAAAGAAGTAAAAAACATTGCCCCCGACCTAATAGTATATTTTGGAAATCTCACATGGCGCTCTTTGGGAACAGTAGGGAATAGAAGTATCTGGCTTCACGAAAACGACACAGGACCAGATGACGCCAATCATGCTCAACATGGCATGGTTATAATGAACAAAGGACGGGTACCTAGAAAAATTACAGATGTAAAAGATGTTGTCCTCAAACACTTTGGAATAGGATAATCAGAATTTCTGACAGTCAACACAGAAATAGATTTTCCCACCCAGATAATTTTCCTTAACAATTTCCCCACCACAAACTGGACATGGAATGCCAGATTTAGCATTATTCATTACAGTCTCATAACCACCTTTATTACCAAGTAAATCCTTTTCTGTATCTCTTCCACCCCGTTCAGTCATCATCGTGAGTGTTTTCTTAATCGAAGAGAACAACGCGTCCTTTTCTTCTTCATTCAACGAATTAACTTTTCTTCTGGGATGTAGTTTCGTCTTCCAAAGGATATCCTGAAGAACACCATTTCCCAATCCAGGTATCCGCTGTTTAGTGGCCAGAAAACCTTTAAGACTTAAATTTTGAGCATCCTTCATTTCAGTTAAATCCAAAAAATATTTCTTATCGAATACTTGGGAAAGCGGTGAAGGTTTCTCCTTAGCGACTTTATAATAAGGATTATCAAAATCATTTTCACTGAAACACCACATCCCACCATATAACCTGACATTTGCACTGAGAGCTTAACCATCATCAAAACTAACTAACAACTGATACTTTTTTGGGATTTTACTTCCATCATGATGATAAGTAAGTGCTACACCATCTCCAAACAGTAAATTCTTGTTCTCGGCATTTAGTTCAACCAATCCTCCTACTGCCTTTGCTCCAGTGATAGTCTCTCCAGAAAGCATTTTATTGTAGGATTGAGGATCTCCATTATAAAAAGAAAATTGCCCCGGAGATTCAGGAACCTTTGTTTCAGAAATCTTTTTATCCAATACCGTTTCTCTTAATTGTTTAGCCAATACATTTGCCTCAGGAATCTCTATCATAAAATTCCCCTTATCTAGTCAAGACTAGAATCTAGTTTTGCTTTTCACTGAAAAAATACGCTTTTAGGTTATATACCAAAATAAGCTTCTGGTACATAATAAATTAGCACAAATCACTCCTTTTTAGAAAAAACAATAACTTTGTCCAACAGAATTTCTTCATAAGCAGCACTTACAGCCAGATTTGGATCTATGTAAGCTCTAAAAGCCACAAAAAGTTCGTTGTAAGTAATTCTTTCATAATTCGACACTGGTATTACTGCACAATAATCTTCATTATCTGGATTTTTTCTAGCAATCTTCCATACATAGAAAAGGCTAACTTCTGAATCATCAGGTAAAAATCTTTCCGCGCTCCCCTTTAAACCTAACCTGCTTTCTATACTCATCTCACTATTAACACTTAAGAATCCCAATAATATTCTTGAATATAAAGGAAGTAAATCTTCTACAATATCATTTGTGTATAGAATAAAACTCGAATAAATTGACTTTCCTGTCAATGAGTGAACTGGTCCGTAAACAATTGCAAAATCATCATCAGATAACTCGAAGGGATCAGTGCGAAAGTATACTGTGTCACGTGTTTCACCAAATACATCTGTATTAGTCTGAATTCCATAAAAACTCTCTTCAAACCATCTGTGAGTCTTGATTTCAGTTGCGCTATAATCACTATATTTACTTAGAATGGCCTGACGTAAATTTTCCATAGTTCCGCTTAGTTCTAGCTCAGAAGTGTCACCCGTTGCTCTGACTCTCAAAGGCGCAATGGGAAAGGGATCTTTTTTTAACGTATCTGGCGGCGTTACACGTAAAACCCAACCTCTAAAATTATTTTCATACGGAGGTTTAACAAGTATCTAATTATTGCCTACTAAAGGGGGATCACTAGTAAATTTATTTTTATCGTCTGGATCCTTAAAAAAAGCTGTTCTAAAAAGGAAATTTAATTCATCATCTTCTCTATCCAAACCAAGTTTCACAAGTGCAGAAGGAATAATTTCAGTGTTTACAATATCAATATCGAAGCCTGCTTTTGCAATTTCACCCCGGATAACTGCATCTGTATTCCTGTCTGGTGTGCTGATAATGATAGTTGGTGAGTTAAATACAGTACTTGAAGTTTCTGCATTAACTGATGAACCTACATTAATTGTTTTCATATTTATTGTGTCGCCAAGATTGGCATAGATTCTTTTAAATTTTCCATCTACGAATCTTCCAGCCAAAAATGTTTGATAGCTAAAATAAGCCATTGGTGGTGGTGTCCAACCAAGCAAAACAACAGCCTCATTTTCTCCTAGTTTAAAAGTGAATGGATATGCGTTTGGATTAACCTGTCCTGGGCCTTCTGGCATTAAATAAACTGCATAAGGTGTATCAGCGTTATTACAAAAACAACTGGGCACTATGTAGTTTCCAAACATATCAGCTGGATTAAAAAGATAAAGAGAACCTTCTTGCACAGTAAAACCCTGCTGTTCCAGTAGATTTTTGAAATGCTCTATGTTTTCTTCAGAAAAGTACATATCTGATGAAAATACTGCAATGGAAGCAAAGACGATCAAAAGAAGAATAATTTTTCTCATTTCTTACCTCCTGATTGATCGGCTTCCTTAACAAAAAGAGGGAGGAGTTTGGAAGTCGAATTTAAATAACAGAATTATAGCATAATACAAGAGTAACAGAATCTTTCTTACAGACACCACAAAGATTAAATCTCATTTAATACAATTCTTTCTGTAAGGCTCTTTTAGAAGTCAATAAACAAAAAACAAAATTGCTAAACATAAATGATACTTATCACAAATTTCTTGATAAAATAGATTCATTATCAACCAGTTAACCAATCATTTTGCAAATAGATAACAATATATGATGATGATTATGAACCTAAACTTTATCAATAAAAAGGAAAAAATAGTCTTTGAAGTTAGTGATTATGATGGCAAATATGAAGATGTTTTAAAAACCAGCTTTTATATACCAAAAGAAGGTAAATATATTAAAGAGTACAGTAAAAAAGACGTTTACTCCGGCAATATTGAAAGTATAAGAACCAACTTTTTGAAACACGGTAAAGAAATGTTCGATCAAATGGCATATATAAAACAATCTCCATGGGAAGAAGGTTTAAAGGAATTCATAAAAAGAGTAAAAAATAGTAATATAGACTGGTGGCTAACCGGAAGCTGCGCTTTAAGTGCGAGAGGAATTCCTTTAAAACCTCATGATATAGACATAATGCTCAATTCAAAAGACGAAAACAAAGTAATAGAAATTTTCGCAGACGATATGATCGAACCCCTTTGCAATAGCGAAGATTGGGTTGTAAAGAAATTTACAGTATTATTCATAAAAACAAGAATAGATCTAGCATTTGATCCGCTAGAATGCCTGGACAAACCCGAGCCATCCGATTGCGGCCCTTATGCACAAAATCATCTTGAAGAACTTGACTGGAATGGAGAAACAATCAAAGTCCCCCCAATTTAACTGCAATTAAACATAAACAAAAAAGAGGTAGAAAAGAAAGAGTTAAACTGATTCAGAAACACATCAATGAGAAAAGCCAATCTAAAAAGAGAGGTTTGATCTGATGACTCTAGATGCTCACAAAGAGCCGCCTGCAGATAAGCAACTACCGTAATTGCGTACAACCTACAACGGACTACCATACAACGTTATCTTGAATTTGTCGGTTCACGGCTCACGTGTTTTTGCATCTATGGTATTTCTCTCGGATTTTGTTTTGTTTTTTTGAATTTGCCTACAACCCACAACGAATTATCGCACAACTTGTTTTTGA
>JASMTM010000024.1:0-2514 GCA_041694295.1 Petrotogales bacterium | reverse complement strand
CTTTTCAGATTTTTCTTTTAGCCATTTAACATATTCAACATCATGGGCAAGATAAACATGGGAGGAGCTAAATTTTTTTGGTTTACTAAACTCTACGCCAAGCGAGTTTTCAAGCCTGTCTTTTATATAATCAATTCGCTGTGGTTTGTCGGGATTCTCGATCCAGTAGCCGTTGTCGATTTCCTTTTTCGGAGTGTGAAGCCTGTGCCGTTCATCGTAGAAAAACTTCATTGATAAGTCCTCCAGTATGAGAAGATTATTTTAGACACATTATATCACCAATAAATGATTTTGACATAAAAAAACCTCCCATTCGGGAGGTTTGTTATTAATTGAGCCAATTAATAGACTTGAAAATCGAAGTTGTAGAATATAGAACCGCTACCAGAGCCTAATCCAAATGCAACTGGGTTACCAGAAGTTGCTGAACTGTCCACTGTATCAGTTGCGCTTCCTAAAGCCTCTCGTACAGTAGTTAAATCTGCTTCTTCATCGGTAAAAACAGATACATAATATACTCCAGTTTCTGAAGCTGCTGATAGTCCATAGTGAGCTGTATCAATGTCTCTTCCTAAATCCGTAATTTCTGACGGTTCAGAATTATTAACATATAAATAATTCTCAAATGCAGTGCCCAAGCTTTTCAAATTCTGTGCTACCTTGGTAGCCTGTGATTTTCTGATTGCGTTCATCGCAACAGGTGTAATAGTGGCTATCAGTGCTGCCATGACAGCAAGCACGATCAACAATTCAACAAGTGAAAAACCTTCTTTTCTTCTTCTCATTTTTATCCCTCCTATAGGATGAGTAAAAGTCTACATTATCATGTGCAAAATAGTGCCACATATTATATAAATTTTCTTATAACACTCTAAAAGACTAATAAAACAAAAATTACTATTTTCAGATTCTTTTCATTTAATCCATAAGTGGATATTGATTTCCAAATCCTTCAAATTTCAAGAAATCAATTTCATAAATATCAGTAAACTGAAATAGTAATATCATAACTAAGCATTTTTTTTGGAACAATCGTTATATTTCCAATTGTGTTTATTGTTTTTTTAGTAGTGTCAAAATAATAATACCCATCATTTTGAAGAGGAAGTGTTATTTTGACAGGCTCATTCAAATATTGAACACCTGGTAATATTTGAGAAACCATTTTTGTACTAACATCTGTTTTAGTGTATAAAGAATATATAGTAATAGTTCCTAAACCAGAATCAAAAATACGCAACTGATAACCTTCAGTAATATTTTCAGCATAATCGTTGAGATTGTTCATATCTTTTACCCTATTTAAACCTTCAATCATTAATATGTTTTGAGCGGTTTCAGCAAGACTCTTAAGGTTTCTTGCAACCTTGACAGCTTTCGATTTGCGTATTGCATTCATTCCAATGGGTATCATCGCGGCGATTAGCGCCGCCATAACAGAAAGAACAATAAGTAATTCAACAAGCGAAAAACCGTCGTTTCTCATTTTTGCCCCCGATAATTTCCAAAAAATAAAGCAAAACAAAAATAAATATAAAAGTTAATAATTGAAACATGTATGATTAGTATACCAGAAAATGGTAAAATCAAACAATAACCTAAAGAGAGTGATTTTATGAATTCTCTAAATGAATTCAAATGTACTTCCTCAATTGCTTATGGTCTACCTTTCAGCCTTGCTCGAGTTAATTGTAATGAAATGTTTAACAAATCATTTTTATATCCAAGATATCAGGGAAAATTGAAGTCAGATGAAGAGCTTGGTCTATGGGTTGAAGAGCAACGCCAGAACTTTCCTTAATGGATAAAAGAATTGCTGGATAGATTCTTTAATTGCGAAACCTTTTTTGGTGCATCCACAATGATTTATATTGAAGACAATGAATTACAGGATGCAAAACATTCATTGAGTTTTTAAAAGATTTGCGTCCGAAACAGATACTAAAGTACTTTCTGTACAGTGGTTATGGTCCTGAAATAGAAAAAGATGAGAATATTACCATAGAAGAAATCGTAGATCGTCTCACCACTGATGAGAAAGAAACACTTATCTTTATTACACAGCGAATGATTCATTATCCCTCTGAAAAAGCCAATCTTCTTGAGTTTTTTGAAGGCCCGGAGAAGATGAAAGAAGAATATATACAACTACTGGAGTGGTATTATGAAAATATCTTTTCTTCTGTAGAAGAAGATATTCGAAAACTTAACGAAGAAAAGCTGAAAGAACTAAAAAAGAGAATCCCAGATGTTAGGGAAAAAACATTAGAAAAACTATCTTTGAGCAGTTCAGATATAGTGAAGAAAAGCAATATTTATATAGGAGTATCTTATTACCTTGGGATAATGGCAGCCAGCGCAACGTTAAGTTTGGATAAGAAAGGATATGTTTTTGTTATTGGTTATGATCGCAAGGAATTTATGGACATCGAACAAACACAAACTGTGAGTTGTGCAGAAGTTTTTGGCTCTCTGGGTCATCCACAAAGAATTTTGATAGTGAAGGAGTTACTT
>JASMTM010000023.1:0-6575 GCA_041694295.1 Petrotogales bacterium | reverse complement strand
GTATTGCTCATGGGTAAAACATTTTCCCTATCAGAATGCAAATATAACAGAAATAAGCGCCAACCCATTAAAAATGACAGGGAATTAACAAATCGTCAGATTTTAACAGACTATTCGATATAAGTATTCGACAGGAAAAGGCAGAAGGCAGAAGTATTTAATTTGGTGGATTTTTTATCAATAGTCAGTTGAAAAAAGCCTAAACGCAGACATATTTGATGCAAAGTTTTTTTATGAGAGAGTTGTGACTTGTGCCATAAATTGTTTAAACAATTAATACCAGACATCTTTATCAATAGATCGTTAGATTATTAGTTTTAAGATACAAGATGATTTGTATCCTGTTGAAAATCTGCATTTTATCAAAACAAATCACTTGAATATAACCCGTTGAATATAAGGAGCTTACAAAAAATTAACGGACTATTGCTTTGTATGTATGACGGAATATTGTTAATAACTTATTACGAAAATTGGTCTGATAAGAAAACATCAAAAACTGTACAACAGTTTGCTCATAACCCAACTTGTCATCTTACTATCATAAAATTCTGTATTCCAGTCAGATGGGTTTAAGATATTCATATTTCGGGTAACACAGATTTTTTCATATAGTATGGTACGGTTTTATACCCCAGGGCCTCATAAATTTGTTTTGCCTCTACAGAAGGAACACTGCATTTCTTTATCCTGATGGTTTTCCCTTTTTTGTTTTTCAGGGTTGTTACCACCTCTTTTTGTGTGTTCATTATCCGCACAATGTTGCGCCAGTCGTGGTGGATGTTTTTGGCCTTGAGCTGGTACCTTATGGTGGCAACAACCTGGTATGCCAAAAGCCCCAGGAACAGGTGCGATTCAATATTCTCATCGTATTTGTGAAAGACAGGGCGCAATGCCAAATCGGTTTTCAGGCAGCGGAACGTTGCTTCAATTTCGGTAAGGGTATTGTAAATGGTCCAGATGGTGTTTTCATCTTTCCCTGAAAGAGTGGTACGGATAAAATAAATGCCTTCCCCCTGTTTGGGTTTCACAGGGTTTTTAACCCAGGTTATGTCTGTGGCTTTTTCCTGATTTGCATCGGGCACTACTGTAATTGTGTAATGCTTATTGGCTGTGGGGTACCTTTCTTTGAGCCTGCCGATGCGCTCCCATACTTTTTCCAGCTTTTTCGTACCCCCTTTTTTGTGTAATGCCCCTTTTATGTTCTCAAGTTCTTCCTGGTAATGCTGTGAAAAGTGTTCGTTCATCGAGGCCTCTTTGACTGCTTTTTGCCGACTGCGCACATAAAGGTAATTGTCCGGGCAATCTTTTTTTGCAACATACCGCAGTTCTATCGGGTTTTTGTTTTTATCGTATATGGTAATATTCTCTCCTTCCGGGTTGATGGCGATATAGTCTTTTAATTTGGTACGGTTAACGCATATATAATCATATCCCTGCTGTTTTAACATTTTTGCGTTGTCTTCGGTCATTATACCTGCATCCATGACAATTACAGGTTTTCTGTCCGTTTGCGAAGTGTGTGCCGAAAGTTCCGATATAGTTTTGTCCAGTGTTTTGTTGTCGCTGATGTTACCCTGGTATATCCGGCTGTATTTCAGAAAGCCTTCGGCGTTGATAACAGCAGCCATGGCCACAAGTTTTGCATCACTGCGTTTTTCTTTGCTTCGCCCATAGCGCGCTATTTTACTGCCTGCTTTCCTGCCCTCAAAATAGGTATTGGTAAGGTCGTAAAAAATTATTTTGTCCTGCAAGTCGAACAATTCATTGGTTTTGACAGAAAGTCCTTTTTCGATAGCCGTTTTTTGCTTGTATAAACTGTTACTAACTGAATATAACTTAAACCGGTTGACTTTGTCAACCGGGATGTTGAACAGGTTGGCAACAGCTGAGTTGTTTTTTATCCATTGTGCTGTTTTATGTTCCGAGGCAGGGTAAACTGCCCGGCTGGTGATATGCATCAGGGCCATAGCTGCCGATGTTTCGCTGAAACGGCACGTTTCTGTAAGCAGCCCCTGAAGATCAAGTTGTTCAAGTGCCTGTTTACATAGCCATTCAGCCCCTGTTTCCCTCACTTCTTCATGCCGCATACTGTTCAGGTCAACTTCCTGATGGTCAGGCTCAATGTCACTGTACTCCGGTTGTGTGGTTTTCGGATGGATGTCCAGCAGATTCTCGTCTATTATCCTGTTGGCGAACTCTTTGGCATATCTGGTTATCTCAGGGCTCACATCAAAAAATGCCAGACGGGTTTCCCCATGAATAAGGGCCTCGATAGTGTCGGCCAGTAGTTTTTTGTCTTCCCTGGTTTCTATGCCATCCAACCTGCCCATGCTGACAATGGAACGGTGCCGTGTTTTGTTACCAATGCGGTAACTCTCGCACAAGCGGTAGTAATTATACCGTTTCCCGCTCTTTTTGTCTGTTTTTACTATGGTTTTTATAAACATGTTTTAAGCAGTTTTAATAATATGCTGCAAAGATACAAAACCAGATTGATATAAACAAATGAATTCGGGGACTACAAACGACTTTCAAAAATATTGTAATTGATTATCAGATAGTTACAAAATAAAATAATCGAAATTTGTGCATTTTTTTGTTTTTTGGGTGGCATTTTTCACAAGTTGGGTTAATTGTTTAGACATAGCAAAAATTTTTAAAAAATATTTCCTTTTGGTAGTTTTTAGTATAAGTCATTGTTATAATGGAATTTGCATACAAGGAGTCAGATATTTCTTTATTGAGGGAAACCCTGTCATACTTGTTTCATCTTAAATTTTATATCTAAAAATCTATTATGGTAATTCTTCCCAGGCTCGTTTCTTTCACAAAAACTTTGTGGATAGAACTGTAAATATAGGACAAATGATTGAAAACAGGGGCAGATAAGAGGAGGATTTCCTGTTATCTACGGATAGATTGTATTTGTCTTGCTGAAATAATTTCATCGTTTTTTTTTGAATAATTCTAAATAACCACTATCTTTGCAATGCAAAAGTGGATGGATTTGGCTGCTTGCAACCACTATAAAACAATGCTAAAATGCGATTTTTAGCCTGCCAGTTGTTTTCCATCCGTTGTTTTTATTGTATAATCTAAATTTGCCCGGCATTAATAAATGCCATGGGTAAATTGCAGTAATTCTTGAGTTATTATGGGATATCTGTTTACTTCAGAATCTGTGTCGGAGGGCCATCCCGATAAGGTTGCCGACCAGATATCGGATGCGGTATTGGATGAGTTGCTCCGTCAGGATCCGAATTCAAAAGTTGCCTGTGAAACATTGGTCACCACCGGATTGGTAGTTGTAAGCGGGGAGATACGCACCAATGGCTATGTTCCGGTGCAACAGGTGGCACGCGATACCATTGAAAGAATTGGCTATACGAAAGCCGATTATATGTTTGATTCGGGGTCGTGTGGTGTTATTTCTGCCCTTCACGAGCAGAGTGATGATATTAATCGCGGTGTTGAAAGGGATGGAGAGGTTAAGCAGGGCGCCGGTGATCAGGGAATGATGTTCGGTTATGCCTGTCGCGACACAGAGAATTTCATGCCGCTGCCGTTGTATCTTTCTCATTATCTTCTTCAGGAACTGGCGGAGATCCGTCGCGAAGGTAAAGAGATGACTTATTTACGGCCCGACTCTAAATCGCAGGTCACCATTGAGTACGATGACGACAACACGCCCATTCATGTTAATACTATTGTTATATCTACCCAGCACGATCCATTCGATCCCAATGACGATGCAATGCAGAAGGTGATTCTGAATGATGTGGAAAACATTTTGATTCCAAGGATCAAAGCAAAACTAAAACCTGAGCTTCAAAGACTTTTCAGGGGATACAAACTGCATGTAAATCCAACCGGTCGTTTTGTTATAGGAGGGCCACACGGCGATACAGGACTGACCGGCCGCAAAATTATTGTGGATACCTATGGTGGTAAGGGTGCTCACGGTGGAGGCGCCTTTTCGGGCAAGGATTGTTCAAAGGTAGACCGTTCTGCAGCCTATGCAACTCGTCATATTGCCAAAAACATGGTGGCGGCAGGTGTTGCCGATGAAGTGCTTGTGCAGGTTGCTTACGCCATTGGTGTGGCAGAGCCGGTAGGATTGTATGTAAATACTTACGGTACCTCAAGGGTTAATATGAGCGACGGGAAAATAGCCGAAAAGATCAGCGAGATATTCGACCTTCGCCCGGGAAAGATCATTAAGCGCCTGGGACTTAAAAACCCTATTTTTACGCCGACTGCGGCTTACGGGCACATGGGACGAGATCCATACACGGCAAAGGTTAAATTCCTGGAAGATGGCAAGGAAGTGGAACGTGATGTTGAATTTTTTACCTGGGAAAAACTTGACTATGTAGATCAGATAAAAAATGCATTTGGATTATAGGATAATCCTTGTTCGTTAGTCAACTCATTTATGAATCAGGCTGAGTAATCTGTTATTTTATGGTTCTCAGCCTGTTTTATTTGTTTTTGGGCATGCCGCAAAGTTGAAAAATCATAGTTGGAAAAACAGTGGATACCGCCCCACGCTCTCTGCCCCATGCCTCATGTTCCACTCTTCTGCCTTCCAAACTTCTGCCTGAGGATTACTTTTATCTACAAAACAATTCTTTTTATACACTCTTTTAGTCAGTCTGCCAAATTGTTATTGAAGTTCATGAACAGCCTTTGTATTTTGACCTTTATTGAAATCCAAAGGCATGCTTCATTTCTACCATCAGGCAACAGTTGCTTCTGAAACAACGATCACTCTTCCGCCAGGCATTGCAGAGGAGCAAAGAACCTTTCGGGTCAGGGATAGAATTGATGAATCGATTTATCGTTTTCTTGCCCGGTTTTGCAATGTGGAAGCCGAAGACTCGCTGGTGTTATCTACTTCTGATTCCTTCAATATTACCATCAGAGGCGGACAGCAATTCAGGAGCATTATTAATCTTCAACGACTGAATGAAGTGAGGAGACTTTGTGAATTCCTTGCCGATACAAATCATAAACTGCGTGATGAGGGATTGTTCATTTGTTGCCTGGAAACCTCCAAACTGCGAAAACAAAGATTATTCCGGAAATATCCCCCGGGCATTCGAAAGCTGTACTATTTTTTTGATTACCTGATTAAGCGTGTGGCCCCGACAATCAGAGCCACCCGATGGTTTTACAAGCTATTAACCGGCGATCGAAACAAGGTGATTTCTTTTTATGAGATGGTGGGACGGTTAATTTATTGCGGTTTTCAGATGGAGTATGATGAGGTGATTGACGGTAGTCACTACATGGTAGCACGAAAAGTTACCCGGCCCCCTGCCAGCCGGTTAAAAGAGCGCTACGGATTGCTTCTTTCTCTCAAAAGAGTTGGGAAAGAGGGGAGAATGATCCGTGTTTATAAATTCCGTACCATGGTCGCATTCAGCGAATACGTTCAGGAGCACATTTACAGGAAAAACAAACTGGGTGCTAAAGGGAAATTCAGGGATGATAAACGTGTAACAATTCTTGGCAGCATATTTCGTAAGCTTTGGATTGATGAGTTGCCCATGATCATAAATTTGCTGAAAGGAGAAATGAAACTGGTGGGAGTCCGGCCGCTTAGTCCCCAGTATCTTGCCCTTTATGATCCGGATGTAGTACGCCTGCGTCTTTCGGTAAAGCCGGGGCTTGTTCCCCCGTTTTATGCCGATTTGCCATCGACACTGGAAGAAATTCAAGCTTCCGAAATTCGCTATATTGAGCGCTATAAACAGGCACCCTTCCGGACGGATGTGATATATCTCTTCAGGGCTTTGTGGAACATTGTTGGTTGTGGTGCCAGGAGTAAATAATTATTTGGATGGGAGAACGCAAAGCCTTCATCAAAGACACAGTTGTTTATGGACTTGGTAACGGGCTGAAGAAATTTATTGGACTGTTTCTTCTTCCCTTTTATACACGTGCCCTCAGCGTAGGTGAGTTTGGAATGCTTGAAACGCTTGGTACAACGGCCGCCCTGTTAGGCGGTTTTTTTTCGGCAGGGCTGGAATCATCCTGTGGGTTTTATTTTTTTAAAGCATCAGACGATCAAAAGGGAGATGTATTGTCGACAGCTTTTTTCTTAAGGATTCTCTCATTTCTGCTGATTGTTCCGTTACTGTTCTTTCAGGATTTTTTTTCTCAACTTCTTTTTGGAAGCAAAGATTTTTCTTTTCTTGTGCTATTGCTGTTGATTTTGGTGCCTGTGAATCTGATGATGAGCGAACAGTCGCATTTGTTCCGGTATTTCCGGCAGCCATGGCGCTATAATTTAATAACGGTACTGAAATCGTTTACCAATATCGGGTAGGGGATTTCCCTGGTGATAGTGTTGAAACAAGGGGTAGAAGGAGCCATGTGGGCACGTATCGGTAGTAGTTTTCTGGTGGTGGTTGTGGCTTTTGCCGGGTTTAATTTTCGGAAGTACAGTTTTCGTTTTTCCATGCATTGGGCCCGGCAATTGTTGAAATACGGATTTCCTCTTATATGGGTAGGGATAGCGACCTGGGTTTTCAACAGCAGCGATCGCTACTTTTTATTACATTATC
>JASMTM010000022.1:0-4785 GCA_041694295.1 Petrotogales bacterium | reverse complement strand
TACAGAGGGCTCAACAAACAAATTCAATTTCTCCAATGAAAAAGTAGACGAATTGTTGGAAGAAGGCAGAAGAGTGACCGATTATGAAGAAAGAAAAGATATATATAACGAACTTCAGAAAATACTTGTTGATCAGTCACCAATTCTGTTCCTATATTCACCAAATATTCTCTTTGCATCTAGCAATGCTGTGACAGGTTTTGAAACAATGAGTAATGAAAGTCTAATTTCTCTGAGATTCACAGAGAAAAGCAAGTAGTTTTTATGCATTTCGTGGTCCTTGATTTCACTGAAATCAGGGACCATTTTACTAAATACAAGGGGTAATAGTATGAAACTCTCTTATATAATTGGACGAATACTCTCAGCAATACCTACTCTGTTAATACTTACGTTTATCGTATTTATTGCGATACATCTGGTTCCTGGGGATGTTGTTGATATCATGCTGGGAACTCAAAATTATTTGAATGAAGAGCAAGTTCAGAAACTTTATGAAGATCTTGGACTAGATAAACCACTTATCGTTCAATATTTTAACTGGTTAAAGGGAGTAGTTACTCTTGATTTAGGTATATCTTTGAGAACCACTAAGCCAGTTATTTCAATGATAAAAGACAGGTTTCCTATAACTTTTGAGCTTGCACTTTTATCGATCACTTTCAGTATGCTCATAGGTGTTCCTCTTGGTGTTATTTCCTCTGTCAAAAGAAATTCGAAATTGGATTATACTGTGAGGGTATTCGGGCTTGTAGGACTGTCTGCACCAGTTTTCTGGATAGGAGCAATATTTATTGTTTTTATTTCCAGTTTGTTCTCAAACTATCCGCTTTTTGGGTATGTATCCTTTTTGGCGAATCCGTTTAGAAATATTCAAATAATGCTTGTTCCAGCTATAACACTTGGGATAATGGTTGCAGCACAGATTATGAGAATGACCAGAAACTCCATGCTTGATGTTATGTCTCAGGATTATATAAGGGTAGCGAGATCGAAGGGCGTGAAAAGAAAAACAATAATTTTCAAGCACGCATTAAGAAATGCTACCATTCCTGTAATAACAACCGCTGGAATTCAGCTGGGTTATTTGATAGGTGGAACGATAGTTATAGAGAGTATGTTTGCCATTCCAGGTATGGGTAGACTGCTTCTCCAGGCAGTTGAGCAGAGAGATTATCCCGTTGTTCAGGGAATCATTGTGATTTTTGGAATTTCAATAGTTGTACTAAATATTATTGTTGATATCTTGTACAGTGTCATTGATCCAAGAATTGAGCTAACTTAACGGTTAGGGAGAGATAAGATTATGGAATTTAGAAAAGCTATGAGAAAATTCAAAACAAATCCTTTAAATATTATCAGTCTTGTCGTGCTAATAATAATTGTTATTTTGTCTCTTTTCCCTACTTTTTTTGCTCCGTACAATCCACTTGAAATGGATTTTGAATATATGATGAGTCCACCAAATCAGCAACACTGGTTTGGTACTGATCAATTCGGAAGAGATGTACTTTCAAGAATAATATTTGGAGTACAAAAAAGTATGATTATTGCATCAATGGCAGTTGTGCTGGCAAGTCTTTTAGGAACATCTTTGGGATTAGTGGCAGGATACTTTGGGAAAATTGTAGATATGATTATAATGAGAATTGTCGATGCCATGTTTGCATTCCCCTCGGTCATTCTGGCACTTTTTATTATAGCGTTGTTTGGAGCCAGTGTTACCAATCTGATTATTGCAATAGGAATAGTTTATACCCCCATATTTGCAAGGATTATGAGAGGTTCAACAATATCTATTAAAGAACAATTATATGTGAAGGCAGGTAAAGCCCTTGGAAAAAGTAATCTGCGTTCAATTTTAAAAGATGTTCTTCCCAATATATTTTCCATTTTAATAGTTACCTTCACCACTAATTTTTCCACTGCATTGCTTTCAGAAGCAACTCTGGGATTTCTTGGACTTGGTGTTCCACCGCCAGAACCTACATTAGGAGGAATGGTTGGACAGGGTAGTGATTATCTACTAAGTGCTCCCTGGGTAACTCTTTTTCCTGGTTTGATAATAGCTGTTATAGTACTAAGTTTAAATATCATCGGAGATGGTTTAAGGGATACATTTGATCCAAGGACATTGAGTTAGGCATTAAACTCCCGATATTGGAGAACAGTCAAATACAAAAACACGTTGTACGGGGGTTCAAAAAAAACAAAACGAGAATCCGAAAAAGTGCACACACCTCCCCGCTAGCGCGGTACTCCTCTTAAGAGGAGAATTAAGTAAAAAAACCACCGTAAAACACGTGAACAGTTGACCGTCTTCCGTGAACTGACAAATTCAAGATAACGTTGTACGATAGTACGTTGTTGGTTGTACGGAAGTTCAAGAAAACTGCAAAACATTGATATGCGATTTGAGAAACAATCGGATTTGCTGATCAAAGATCAGGATATGCGAGCTACGCTCGGATATGCGCTTAGCGGATAATAAATTAATAAATCGATTCTAGGGTCTGGGGTTTAGGGTATAGAAAAAAATAAAAAACAAAAACTTAACACACCTCCCTGCTAACGCGGGACTCCTCTCGAGAGGAGAATTGAGTGAAAAACACGTTGTGCGCTGGTAGGTTGTGGGTTGTATACAAAGTTTAAATAACCAAAAAAACAAAACGAGAGTCCAAAAAAGCGAACGAAGCACTTATATAGATTTGGAGAACAATCGATCCCTTGAATATTATCAGAAATGAATTTTACCCCCGACAAAAGATATATCTATCCCTCTTCTATTGTTCACAGAATTGTTTAGCTAGCTAATCATCGATTAAAGAAAATAAAACTTAAGCATTGATCTAAAACGTAAAAACTCCAAGAAAAATCTAAAAACGATTTTTATTTTTGTGCAAAAACAAAAAAATCTACTTCTTGTGGGCTTTATAGAATCTTTTCAAGGTATTTGTCCGCCAGCTAAACTGTTTTTTTGATGATAAACACTATATTACAAAACTTACAGTTTTCTATTTTTGCATTTTCGAAAACCGAGTTATGTTAGTTATCATTGACGTTTGATAAAGCATTTTCTATGGATTTCAGTATAACCTTGCTGCTGTACGTTGCAGAAGTAATAATGTCTACTTTAAGTGATTGTGCTTCGACAACTTTTTCTGGTATTACTTCTGCAGCTTCACCTCTTCCGTGATTATGTTCTATCAGTTCTATATCTACAATTTCATGGTTTCGTACTGTAACTTCAACTTTAGCTGATACAGGGAATGAACTGTATGAACCTGAATATTTACCATCAGGAACGGATGAAAGATTAATATTCTTTATATCCAGCGTCATGAGTTTTTCAAGATTTGATTCCATTCTGTTCACTAAGATTACAAAACCTGTTACCGAAACAGCTATGATAGCAAGGATGATTATGAGTATTATCTTTGTTCTTTTTTTCAGTTTAAACACCACCGGGTAAAAAATAAATGTATCAAAAAATATAATGAATTATAACATGATGACCGTACCTTAGACTGTAAGTTTCCCATAAAACTGATGAGATCATTTTCTGATTTTTGGATATTCAAGTTATAATCAAGCTAATAAAAGGCGAATTTATATGCCTCTTTTTATTAAGGGAGGAGAAAGAATGAAAGCTCTTCAAATAGAGAAACCAGGACTGACGAAGATTGTTGAAATAAGAAAGCCTGTTATTGAAAATGAAGAAGACGTTATTCTTAGGATTGAAGGATGCGGAATATGCGGAACCGATATGCATATTTATAAAGGTCTGGAATTTGCGAAATATCCTGTTATTCCCGGTCATGAATTTGTAGGTGAAATTGTAGAACTTGGTGATAGAGCAAGTCAGAAATTTAGTGTTGGGAATCGCATTGTTGGAGACCCTAATTTGTCCTGCTTTCAATGTGAAAACTGTAGAAAAGGTCTAATCAATATGTGCACCGGCGGTATGATAAACCAGGGAGTGAATATTAACGGAGCATTTGCTGATTATACAAAAGTCAATATGAAGCAGTGCTACCTGATTTCAAGAGAAATACCGATTTCTATAGCGATTCTGGGAGAACCGCTGTCATGTATTTTACATGCTTTAAGCAAAATAAAAATTGATGCTGGAAAATCAGTTCTAATTATTGGTGGGGGTTCTATCGGTGTATTAATTTATAAATTGCTTACAGATATTCAGGGATTAAAAGATGTGGATATTCTGGAAATTGATGAAAAAAGAATTAATGCAGCAAAAGAAGCAGGAGTAGAAAATATTTACAATGCAGTACCGGATAGATCAAAGTACGATTTTTGTTTTGAAGCTAGTGGATCATTAGAAGGTTTTGAAAGCGGAATAGAATCACTTAATGTTCTGGGTACTCTGATTCAGTTTGGTGTAGCAGATGAAAATGTCAGACCGGGAGTTCCTCTCTATGATATATATAGAAAGGAATTAAATATCATGGGTAGTTTTGTAAATCCTTTCACTATGGGAAAGGCAGTTGAATTACTTGAAAATTATCACGATGTGTTTTATGGAGTAGTAGGCAAAACTTTCTCTCTGGAAGAAGCCAAAAGAGTACTTGAGGGAAAAATCGATATTAAAAAGTATTTGAAAACTATGGTGAAATTACAATAACTGAAGTAATGTAAATTTTAGTAAAAAAGGGTCTGTCCCTGATAAAGGAGCTATAAATATGTCCTTACATATTGGTATTGATGTAGGCACAACAAATGTAAAAACATGTATATTTGATGAAAAAGGGAAGCTTTTAGCTACTG
>JASMTM010000021.1:0-3179 GCA_041694295.1 Petrotogales bacterium | reverse complement strand
TTTTCTGAAAAGATTTTTTACATTTTTAAACGTATCAGTATCACTGTATCGAACCTCATTGCCCTGCATATTCTCTATTATTTCGTAATGTCTTACTTCATCGTCAGCTAACATGTTGAAAAGGCTTTTAAGTTGCTGGTCATTGTGCTCAGAAGCAAGTTTTCTATAATACTTTTCACCATCTATTTCCATTTTTTTTGCAAATTCGTATGCGTCCATATTTTCACTCCCTAAATTTTAATTTTAATACATGGGTTGACCAAGAGACCAGCCCGTGATTGTTTATATAACTCCTTCACCTTCAGCAAGTTTTCTGTATGTTTCATAACGCTGTTTCGCGTCTTCCTCTGCTTTGGCAAACAATTCTTCTGCGATTTCAGGGAATGTATTCTGTAGTGCGGTGTATCTTATCTCGCCCTCGAGGAATTCTCTAAAAGATGCTGAAGGTTCTTTAGAATCAAGAACAAACGGATTTTTCCCCTGTTTTTTTAGCTCAGGATTATATCTGTAAAGATGCCAATAACCAGCTTGAACAGCTTCCTTTTCTCTTGTTTGTGTTTTAGCCATGCCAGCTTTTATGCCATGGTTAATACATGGAGAATAAGCAATGATAATGGAAGGACCTTTGTAACTCTCTGCTTCAGTCAAAGCTTTCATGAATTGATTTTTGTTTGCTCCCATGGCTACCTGAGCCACATAAACATATCCATAGGTCATCGCCATCAGTCCAAGATCCTTTTTCTTTGTCTTCTTTCCTGAAGCTGCGAATTTTGCTACAGCCGCAGTGGGACTTGCCTTGGATGATTGACCACCAGTGTTAGAATAAACCTCTGTATCAAAAACCATTACGTTTATGTCTTCACCGGAAGCGAGTACATGATCCAGGCCCCCGTAGCCAATATCGTAAGCCCAACCATCGCCGCCGAAGGACCATATTGATTTCTTAACAAGGAAGTCCTTTTTGTCTTCAATTTCCTTCAGTATTTCGTTAGCTTTTTCATCATCTATTCCTTTTTCGATTATTTCAAGAATTCTCTTTGAAGCTGATTTACTCTTTTCTGGGTCTTCCCTGCCATCAATCCATTCTTTGAATGCTTCTTTGGCGTTATCATTAATGTTACGCTCAAGTAGTTCTTTCATAAGATCTTCCAGTCTATTTCTTATTTGCTTTACAGCAATTACCATACCATATCCGTATTCAGCATTGTCTTCGAATAATGAATTTGCCCAGGCGGGTCCTTTCCCTTCAGAATTGACAGTATAAGGAGTTGAAGGCGCAGAGCCTCCCCAGATAGAAGAACAGCCGGTAGCGTTTGCAATAATCATTCTGTCACCATAGAGTTGTGTGGCGACTTTTGCGTAAGGTGTTTCACCACAACCTGCACACGCACCTGAGAATTCCATCAGAGGTGTGGAGAATTGGCTGCCTTTTACTGTTGACAATGGTAATAGTCCTTTCTTTTCACTCACTGTTTGAGCAAATTCCCAATTTTTACTCTCAGTTTCCTTGAGGTCTTCAATTGGTTTCATTACCAAGGCATTATTGGGTGCAGGACATACATCTACACAATTTCCGCAACCAGTACAATCTAGAGGACTGACCTGTATTCTGTAATGCAATCCTTCAAATTTCTTACCACCTATTGCTTTCTGTGTTTCAAACGCATCAGGAGCACTCTTTAGTTCTTCCTCGTTAAGAAGGTAAGGTCTGATTGTCGCATGCGGACACACGAATGCGCATTCGTTGCACTGTATACAATTTTCTATTTTCCATTCAGGAACTTCTATGGCAACGCCACGTTTTTCATATGCTGTTGTACCTGAAGGAAATGATCCATCTTCTCTACCTTTGAAGGCACTTACTGGTAGACTATCACCCTTCTGATCGTTCATTGGTTTTGCAACATTTTTTATGAAATCCGGTAAGTTTTTATCTTCTGCTTCATTCTCTTTACTATCCTTTGCATTCGTCCATGAATCAGGAACTTCAATTTTAACAAGCGAATCGAATCCTCGATCAATAGCTTCGTAATTCATTTTTACAATTTTCTCGCCTTTTTTGCCATATGTCTTCTCTATGGCCTCTTTAAGTAATTTTTCAGCTTCATCGAGTGGAATAACCTTTGCCAATTTGAAGAATACAGCTTGCATAACTGTATTTATTCTGTTACCCAATCCAATTTCCATTGCTATCTTTGTGGCGTCAATGATATAAAAGTCGATATTGTTATTCGCAATATAACGCTTCATATCTGCTGGTAGTTTTTCTTCCAGTTCATCTTTATTCCAGTTTGTATTTAAAACAAAGGTCCCGGCTTCTTTTAAATCGCTTATCATATCATATTGACCAATATATGATTGTTTATGGCAGGCGACGTAGTCTGCGTCGCTCACAAAATATGTTGACTTTATGGGCTTATGGCCAAATCTAAGGTGAGAAATAGTAACTCCGCCTGACTTTTTAGAATCGTACGCGAAGTAGCCCTGTGCGTACATATCGGTATTGTCACCTATGATCTTGATTGCGTTCTTATTTGCACCAACAGTTCCATCGGATCCAAATCCCCAGAATTTACAGGAAATTGTTCCTTCAGGTACTGATTGAATATTTTCCTTAACTTCAAGCGAGGTGTTCGTTACATCGTCAATGATACCAATAGTGAAATGATCCTTAGGCTTGTCTTTTTTAAGGTTGTCGTAAACAGCTTTTATTTGAGATGGTGTTGTATCTTTTGAGCCAAGTCCGTAACGTCCTCCGACAATTTCAGGAGCATTGTCTCTTCTGTAGAACAAACTTCTTATATCCTCGTAGAGTGGCTCCCCAATTGAACCAATCTCTTTTGTTCTGTCCAGAGCTGCGATCTTTTTGGTTGTTTTTGGTAAAGCTTCCATGAAGTATTTTTCTGAGAATGGTCTGTAAAGGTGAACTTTAATAACACCTACTTTTTCACCTTTTGAAGTAAGATAATCGACAGTTTCTTCTATTGTATCTGTTACTGAACCCATTGCAGCAATTACATATTCAGCTTCAGGATCACCATAGTAATTAAATGGTTTGTACTCTCTTCCGGTAAGATCAGAAATTTTCTTCATGTAGTTGGCCACAATATCCGGTACATCGGTGTAAAATCTGTTAATTGATTCTTTAGCCTGGAAATAAATATCAGGATTTTGAGCAG
>JASMTM010000020.1:0-9216 GCA_041694295.1 Petrotogales bacterium | reverse complement strand
TAAAAAACACGTCCATCGTCCAACAAATTAAAAAAACACGTTGTGCGACAGTAGGTTGTGGGTTGTACGTAAATTCAAAAACACTAAACCATTGATTTGCGCCTTATGAAATAAACGTCCAACGTTCCACTTCGTCCATCGTCCAACGCTTGCCGCTAGCAAGCTTCGTCCATCGACGGTACTTAAGTTCAAAACACGTTGTACGTGGTATGTTGTGGGTTGTACGTGTAAAACAACGTCCATCGCTTCGCTTCGTCCACCGTCCAACGCTCGCCTTGCGACTCGCTTCTTCCATCGAAAGTCCAACAAATCAAAAGACGTTGTACGATCGTTCGTTGTGCGTTGTTCGGAAGTTAGAAAAATCAAAAAAATGCAAAATGAGAAGCCAAGAAGGACCGAGAGGACGAGTAATTGAGATAGAGCGTACCAACTACTGCAAGTGTTTTGGTGCGGCAGAGGCCAGATCATATACTTCTACTAGCTAGTTTCTGTTATAAAAGTGCTATTTTTCTAATCAAGAAAATGTTTTTCGATTATGGACAGGAAATTACCACAATTTTTTGAAAGGTAATCTTTTATTTCTTGCCAGGAAAGTTTTGCATTTAGTGGTTCCGGGCTATTTTCAACATCTTCGAAATAGCACAGAGCTTTAACAATATGATATAGGTCTATATGTTTTCCAAATTTTCTTTGAAAAGCTTCAATTATTGTTTTGAATTTATTTCTAGTCAAGATTTCAACCAAATCATAATAGTCTTTCTTTTCAGCTCTTGAAGCTATTGCTGCGAGTTTCATAGCTGATATGTCCATAACTGAAGCAATCTGCACAGAATTATAATAGTTAAAATTATCTAAGACTTTATAAGGATATTCGAAAAAACTTACTTTCACATTGCGTAACTGGAATTCTAACGTGCCATTTGACAATCTAATGTTTTCCAGTTCAAATCCCTTAAGGGAAAGTTTTTTAGAGAGTTGAATATTATCAAAACTTTTATCGGTGAAAAAGTCTAGATCAAAGCTTGATCTATGTTGGTAATAAAGAGCAAGAGCTGTTCCACCAGCAAGATAGAATTCTTTTGTTTCCGGGGAAAGCTCCAACAAAACATTTATCACCTTTTTGGAAATTGTTGTTGCTTTGAGCACACCTTTACCTCCTTTAATGGAATATTTAGTATGTTAGCCCAGAAGGTGGCTGTTTTTCTCGAGATATTCTTGGTGTTTTTTACTACTTTTTTTATTTCTTCGGAAGAATATTCTTTTTTGAGTTCATGAATATCCTTTAAAATCCCATGTTCAAGGACTCTAGAAATAATGAAGTCTTTGTTTTTTTGTATATCAAGTTTATTAATATCTACGTCCCAGAAACATCTACTTGTAAAAAATTTATGCATATTAATCACCATTTCTATTATACCAAGAATTTGGTGCAAAGGTTTTTAAATAAAGGTCTATAGAAGATTATTATTTTAGTAATTAAGTACTTACTATTTGTTTTGGAAAAACTAAAAAATAGTTGTATAATAATTATGCGTGGGTGGAAGTGCTCGCGCTATAGCACAGTGTTACGGCACTGATGCACTATTGAGTGGTAGGGGCTAAGGCTCCTACCGCTTTATATTTAGGAAACAAAACACTTCAGCTATACCATCAGTTCATTTTTGTCTTCCTATTATTTTACTGTTTAGATGCTTTGGCGCTATTTATCGAAACTTTTGGATAAACTGGTACGAGTTTATCGAAACAATTTAACAAAAACGTCCCAGTTTCCATTTTTCCTATTTATTATGAATAAGTTGTCAAAAAAAATAGGGCACAATTTTTTACAGTATATAATAAATGTAGATGAACAGTGGAAGTTGGTGATAGATATGGATAATTTTCTGGAAATAAGAAATTTGAAGAAGTCTTTTAAGGATAATGTAGTTCTTGATGGTTTAGATTTCGAAGTCGCCAGGGGTGAGATTCATGGTCTGGCTGGTAAGAATTTGTCTGGAAAATCGGTCCTGGCAAAAATCATCTCTGGTGTTCTGAGTAAAGATGAAGGGGATATTGTTTTCGAAGGTGAGACTATAGAAAAGTTAAGTGTCCACAAAGCATTTGATCTGGGTATCTCAATGGTTTTTCAGGAATTTGCAAGTGTTCCTGATCTGACTGTTGCAGAGAACATGTTTTTGGGGAAAGAAATGTCGAAGTCTTTTGGGATGATAAACAGAAAGCAGACAATGGAAAAAGCTAAAGAAGTTATTGAAAAATATAATCTCCCACTAAATCCACAAGAACGGGTTTTCAAACTCGATGATTCAGAGAAGAAGTTGGTTGAGCTGGCAAATGCACTGGCAATTAATCCAAAAATGCTTATAGTAGATGAGATAACACAACTTTTCGATAAGAAAGAAAGAGAGATTTTGTATAGGATTGTCAGAACTCTAAAATCAGAAGGTAAATCTGTCATTCTTATATCACAGGATCTTGATGAAATTTTATCTTTGTGTGATAGAGTTTCGGTAATAAGAAATAAAAAGGTTGTTGATACAGAGGTCAGTGAAAAACTTAATAGAGATAGTTTGATAGAGCTTATGCTTGATAAAAAGATTGGAGATCTTTATCCAGATAAAGTGACTGCTTCTGATGAACCACTACTTGAGGTGAAGGAACTGGATGTGATTTCCAGAAAGATTTCATTTACGCTTCATAAAGGTAAGATACTGTGTATCACTGATTTGAACGATGCTGAAAAAAACGAGGTTGTGAAAGCACTGTATAGAAAGGATCCAGATAGAAATGAGATACCAATGTTTAGAGAATTGAACAACCTTTTCAGTAAGCTTGGCTCCCAGCAAAAGCCGCAGAGTGATGTAGGACATTTTCCCAGAACCATGAGAGGTTATGGAATGGTTTTCGCTGTAGCGCTAAAGGATAAGGATAAGCCTATTACCGTTAATAAGAAGATTGGAAAATTAAAAATTGCTGACAAACTTGACAAAAGAATGGTAAAGAAGTTTCTTTTTGAGCTAGAAACACCTGACACAATGATCGGATCGTGGGTAGACAAATTCTGCAGTTATATTATCTTCACAAATCCTTCAAGGGGACTCGATCCCGAAAGGAAAAGACAACTGTACCGCGTCATTAATCACTTTTCATCTAAGAGAAAGGGGATTATCTTGCTTTCCGATAATAAAGAAGAGATGGAGAGGATGGGACATAAGCTAGTTAAACCTTGAGACTATAAATGACAACACGTTGTACGTGATACGTTGTGAGTTGCATTTTCGCCCCCTAAAAGATTGGAGTATAAAGCTCGGAATAGCATAGTAAGACAAAAGCGAAATAACACAATCTGTTTTCATGGAGGAGACATTTTAAGGTGTGAGGTAAAAATCTAAGGTTTTTAACAAATGAGATAGCAGCTTGTGTTTATCAGGGAAGGTATTTTTTTGGGATACGCCAGGTTCCTGTACCGAGTTTGCTGGCGATTATTTTTCCTGTTTTGATTCTTTTTTTGACTGCTGTTTGTGAAATATTTATGATTTGCGCTGCTTCAGGAACTGTTATTAATTCCTCTTTTGGTTCGTTCATTGTAAGTGTTCTATTTGTTGATTCCAACATTGCTTCATAGATTATGTTTTCTAGTTGATTGAAGTTTCCTCTATCAATAGTTGAAGACAGGTCTTCAAGAGAGGGTAATTTATCATTCACAAATAAAGAGGTAATTCCTTTGTCTGCATTTTCCAGAGCTTTATAGTAATGGTCTCTTTCTTTTTTTTCCAGACCCTTGATAATTATATTTGTGTATCCATTGGTTATTAGGATAAAGTTTATTATAAGTCTTCCTACCCTTCCATTGCCATCGTAAAAGGGATGTATGGCTTCAAATAATGCGTGTACTCGTGCAATCGCTTCATGGATGAAGTAATTTTCAAGTGCATGGTCTATGTAATAAGCCCAAAGCTTTATCCATTTTTGAGGATCAAATGGTGGCTTGATGATTGCGTTTGTTATTTGCACAGGACCTTTTCTGAACTGTCCTACTGCATAATGAGTTGTTATGTTTTTGTGTAATTGTGAATGCAGGGTTCTTATAAGTAAAATATAGGGAGGGTTTTGTTCAGAATCTCGATATTGTAATGCCATATCATATAGAAATTGTGCTGCTCGAAAATAATTTAGAACTCTTTGATCTATGCCAGGGGAAGAATCTGCCCTTTCAATAACAGATTTTAGCTCTTTTTCATCTGTGAAAATTCCTTCAATAGCAACAGAATGCCTTGTTTCAGCACCCAGCATATAAAGCCATTCTTTGTTTGAAACATCTATCTTGGTGGTTTTTAATAGCTCTTTTCTTCTAATAAGTTCATGTTCTTCTGCGCTCATTCATTCACCTCAGGTTTCGCATGATTTTCTGCTTTTTCGTATACCTATTTATTATAGCAAATTTCAGGAGGTTGCGAATTATTGCAGAAACCCAATTCGGAACTTTTTGTTTTAATAGGAGAAAAGTATGGAAAAGCGTTGATATGCGCCTTATAAAATAAACGTCCAACGTTCCACTTCGTCCATCGTCCATCGAAAGTGCAAAAAACGTGAAACGTGAACCGTTATCCGTGAACCGACAAATTCTAGATAACGTTGTGCGATAGTTCGTTGTGCGTTGTTCGGAAGTTCAAAAATACCAGAAATAAAATGTGGGTCCAAGACCAAATAACATCCATCGTCCAACGCTTGTTATTACAAGCTTCGTCCATCGACTGGTTCAAAAAAAGTGAACGATAATGCGAGAAAAAGCACACACCTCCCCGCTAACGCGGGACTCCTCTCAAGAGGAGAATTAAGTGAAAAACACGTTGTTCGATAGTAGGTTGTGCGTTATAGGTAAATTCAAAAAAAATAAAACCATTGATATGCAGAATTCCGTTTAGGATTTGCTGCTAGTGGGGCAGCAGGATATGCGAGCTGCGCTTGGATTTTTGACTTAGATGGATAAAACAATGTATTTACTGAACAATATTTTTCTCCAAATAAGTGAAATCTTTAGTAAAATTGAATGGAAAAAAACATAATCAAAAAATGGGAGTTGATCAGATGAAGTATAAGGTTGCTTTTGTGTGTGTTGGAAATTCTTGTAGAAGCCAAATGGCGGAGGGTTTTGCAAGGGAGTTTGGGAAAGATATATTAGATGTTTATAGTGCTGGAACCCATCCCGCAGGTAGTGTGAATAAAAATGCTATAGAAGTTATGAAAGAAAAAGGAATTGATATAAGTAAACAATATCCAAAGTTATTAGAGGACATTCCCGAAAGTTTCGATATTTTGATAACTATGGGTTGTGATGTTAAATGTCCTTATGTTCCTTCAAAAATGAGCGAAGATTGGGATTTGGATGATCCAGTCGGTAAACCTATTGAGTTTTTTAGAAAAATCAGGGATATAATAGAAATGAAGGTAAAGGAATTAGTAAAAAAAGTAGAGGAAGGAAAAATTGAGAACAAAAATGATTTTAATCCTTTACTATAAAACAGATTAAATAGAAATGACATTCTTAATGTTAAAGTATTTTAGATAGCGAAATTGATCAAAAATGACTACTAAGAAATCAGTTAACAATGGATATTCTACTTAAATTCAGAATATCGAACATAGTATCTTTAAAGGCTCTTGCAATAAAAAGACAATGTAGTTCTTTTTTACCAAGGATAGTCTGATCAGAAAAAGTAAAGCAAAATTTCTTTGAAAAACGAATAATGTTTAACAAATGCATACAACATACTATCGCACAACGTGTTTTTTAATTGGTTGGACGATGGACAGTGGACGAAGCGAAGCGATGGACGTGGTTTTACACGTACAACGTACAACCTACTATCGTACAACGCTTAACAAAGGAGGTGATTCTATGCAACACAAAACAACAAGAGATCTACATGAAATGATTCAGATGGTAAGGCAGGGTTGGGATATTGAAACCTATACTGTAGATGGAAAGAAAGTTGCATTTCACCTTTTCAAAAAAGCAGGAAAAAAGTGGTCAGATGATCCTAAAGTTGACAGAGAATGCAGTGGAAACTGGGCAAACGATGAATAAGTTTCCACAATAATTTTGATGGTAATATTTTAATGAAATGAACTTCAGCGAAGGCTGTTAATGAGATATTCTTAATTCTTCAGTTTAATATCGCTAAACTACATATTCATTCAGAGAAAGGGGCTGCAAATTTTGGCCACTGAAGCAAAAATAGGATATGAAATCTTTCCAGATAGATTTTATTCTTCGAAGGGAAAAAAGGGTACTGTAAACTGGCAAACACCTATAGAAAAGAGTAATTTAGGTAAACATCAATATAAGTTTTATGGAGGAGATCTAAGGGGAATAATTGAAAAAATTGGTTATCTGGAGGATTTGGGCATTGATTTCGTTTATTCGACGCCAATCTTCAAAGCAAAAACAAATCATCGTTATGACGCAGTGGATTACTATAAAATAGATGAAATGCTTGGAACCGTCGATGATTTGAAAGAACTACTGAAACAGCTTCATAAACGGAATATTAGATTTGTTCTGGATGGTGTTTTCAATCATATTAGCCTGGATCACGAATGGCACAACAATCCAGAATATGATTCTTACATATTAAAAAACAATAAAGGAAATAGCTACTGGTTCAATGTTCATTTCTTGCCTGAATTAAATCTTGAAAACCATGAATTAAGAGAGATATTATGGAATGGAGAAGATTCGGTTATAAAGAAATGGACCAATATCGGGGTGGACGATTGGCGCATTGATTGTGCCTATGATATAGGATTTAAGTACTGTAAGGAGATCACGGATAGATTGAAGGAAATGGGCGATCATAATTCAATTGGTGAGGTCTGGGCGTATCCTAAAGAGTGGGTAAATTATGGCGTTCTCGATGGTGTAATGAATTACTATTTCACAGAGCTTGTTGGCGCATATATAAAGGGTGAAGTAGATTCCCGATCCTTCAGCAAGGCGGTTGAAAATACTCAAAAAGATTGTGGCATAGATGGATTATTAAAGAGCTGGAATATTCTTTCTACACATGATACTCCACGTTTAAGACGTATTTATAGAGACAAGTGGAAACTCGCAGTTGCTCTGCAGTTTACTTTACCGGGTAGTCCACTCATCTATTATGGAGAGGAACTTGGTATAACAAGTGATGGAGACCCCTATTGCAGGCAACCTATGCCATGGGAACTGGCAAACAGCGAAAATGAATCGCTTAATTTCTATAAGAGCATGATAGCTTTATTTAGACGATCTGCAGCATTAAAGAAAGGTGTTTATGAAAAAGTTATCGTTACAAACGATAACGTACTCGTTTTTCTCCGTAAGACGGAAAAAATAGAGGACATGAAAATTATTGTTATCAACCCTACAGATGAAAGCCAAGATTACAGAGCAATACTAAGAGAATCCAGATTAATGAATAATTTCCCTGTTGTAGATCATTTTTCAGGCAAAGAGGTCAAGGTAGCTAATTCAACGATAGCTGATGAAATTCCAGCAAATTCATTTTACATATACTATCCAAAAACTAAATTTGATGGTTACTCGCCTTATAAACGTATCATACAGGAGGATAACGGTGATTAAAGCTAAACCTTCGAAACAAGATGGTATGGGAGCAATACCCTATGAAGGTGGCACTTCTTTTAGGGTTTGGGCACCTCATGCTGATGGAGTATCAGTTGCAGGGACATTCAATAACTGGTCCAGTAATAAAAATCCTCTAGCCAGTGAAGAAAACGGTTTTTGGTCTACCGATGTGGATGAAACAAAACCGGGTGACGAGTACAAATTTGTCATTTTCAAAGGCGATAAAAGCTTTATGAAAAATGATCCCTATGCAAGAAGGATGACAAATTCTGCTGGAAATTCGGTAATTTACGACAGCAGTTTCAACTGGGGAAATTTTGATTTTAGCACTCCTGACTGGAACAAAATGGTTATTTATGAGATGCATATTGGGACATTTAACAAGGAGAGCAAAGATAGTCCAGGTACTTTTAAAAGTGCAATAAAGAAATTGAAGTATCTCAAAGAATTAGGTGTTAATGTCATAGAGGTAATGCCTCCATTTGAATTCCCAATGGATTACTCCTGGGGTTATAATCCTTCATACATATTTAGCATTGAAACGGCCTATGGAGGTCCGGATGATTTTAAGCTTTTTATTAAAGAAGCACATAAACTGGGAATAGGTGTAATTTTGGATGTCGTTTACAATCATTTTGGGCCAAATGATATAGATATCTGGAGATTTGATGGATGGTATGAAAACGATGCTGGTGGTATATATTTCTATAATGACTGGCGAGCTGAAACGCCCTGGGGTAAGACAAGACCAAATTACTCTGTTAATGAAGTAAGAAAATATATAAAAGATAATGTGTTCACCTGGTTAAATGAATTTAGAATCGATGGGTTACGCTGGGATGCGACAGCTTACATTAGGAATGTTTACGGTAATGATTCTGGTGATGGTGATCTACCAGATGGCTGGAGTCTCATGAGTGAAATTAATAAAGAAATTGAAGAGAAACAACCCTGGAAAATCAGTATTGCAGAGGATTTAAAGAATAATGAGTATATTACAAGTAAAAGCGGAGAAAACGATCCCAGTTTTGATGCTCAGTGGGATATTGATTTTGTATACAAACTCCGTCACACCATTGTCACCCACGAAGATGGAGACCGAGATATGCACTCTGTTGCTGAAGCCATTGGTCACAGATTCAACAACGATGCTTTCAGACGAATTATATACACAGAATCACATGATGAAGTAGCGAAAACTGGAAACCGGTTTCCAGTGAGGATCAATCCTGACAATGCCCAGAGCTGGTATGCAAAAAAGCGTACTGCGCTTGCTTCTGCTTTGGTTCTCAGTTCTCCTGGAGTTCCAATGTTATTCCAGGGACAAGAATTTTATGATGTGGATAAATTTAGTGATAAAACACCTATAAACTGGAATTTGAGAGAAAAATACGAAGGAATGCTTAATTTCCATAAAGATCTGATTAGGCTTCGAAGAAACCTTGATAGCAATACAAAAGGTCTTTCTTCTCAAAATGTTAGTGTTTTTCATGTCAACAATGTAGATAAAATCATTGCATTTCACAGATGGGAAAAGATTGGTCCCCGTGATAGCACTGTAGTTATAGTGAATTTTGCACACAAAAAACAGG
>JASMTM010000019.1:0-4469 GCA_041694295.1 Petrotogales bacterium | reverse complement strand
GATAAAAAAGCAAGTACATTACTGAAGGTGGTGGCTCGAACTATTTCATTGTAAAAAATGAAGTGATCTTTAAATCTGAGATAGATAACATACTTCCAGGTATTGCAAGAGAAAAGGTTATTAAATTAGCAAAAACAATGAGATACTTTCTTGTAGAAAAAAGGGTATTTTTGGATGAAGTTTTTGATGCAGATGAAATATTTCTGGTTAGTAGTGTCTCAAAAATAAAGCCTGTAAAGTCAGTTGATAATAAACATGTTTATTCTTTTAGAAAAACAGTGATTAAATTAACGAGTGAATTTGAAAATGCATATGGAGTGTCTACATTATCCGGTAAGTAAAACTATAAATATAATTTATTTTAAGGCGCGGATTTATTCCGCGTCTTTGTTTTTATTTCTGTACATAGCTTTGTCTGCTTCAACAAGGAGATCATCAGCGGTTATATTTTCTGAAGGTTTGAATGTCGAATATCCACAACTTATTTTCACTGTGATATTCTCAAGTTCTTTGGGTTTATCTGTATTAAGATTATCCTTTATTCTATTGACAATTTTCTGTGCCTGTTCCATATCACTATCCGGAAATATTATAAGAAATTCATCTCCACCCATACGTCCGAAAATATCGCTTTCTCTCAGATTTTTCTTGACTTTTTCGGCGACATATTTAAGAAGAGAGTCTCCTGTTTTGTGTCCAAGTGAGTCGTTTATTTTCTTTAATCCATCAACATCGAAATAGCATATAACGAAGCTCTTTGATGAGTTTTCAGCTTCCTCAACGAGTAAGTTCATTATTTCCAGCAATGCTCTACGATTTCTGATATTAGTTAAATCATCTGTTGAAGCAATATCCTTAAGTTTGTTGGCCAGAAGCTCCTTTTCTTTTAATAATTCACTTAGTTTTTTCTTATCCTGTTCTTGATTGGATATGTGCTCTGTTACTCTTTTTGAAAGGTTGAGAAACACGTTTTCCATTTCTTTGACTTCAGAGATCTTTGAAACAATGGCTCTTCTTGGTTGTTTTTGTGGATTGTCTCTGAAGGATCGCATCATATTAAGGAGTTTTTTGAAAGAATTAAAGAATTTATTGGTTGCTGAATAACTTGTCAGTATTATAAGTAATGAGAAAAATATTATAAGACCGTAGAGAAGGGTATATGTGCTTTTCTTAAAAGCTGTTAATTGTGAAAAATCCATAGTGAGCTTCAGTCTTGTCAGGAAGTTAACATTCGCTTCTCCCCATTCTGTAGGAACCCAGTTATCGTATATAACTGAAGTGTTTTCAGTAATATGTTGTATGATGAAGGCTCCTTTTTCTCGGGCTTCTACAAGCAATTCCTTTTCATGATCTTGCAGATTTTCGTATTCTTCTGAAAATGGAGAGAAGGCTATACTGTACATTTGCAATGACTCTACGTATGCAAGAGATCCTGTTAATGTACTCAACTTCTCTAACATATTGGAAATAACTTCTGGATAAATGGCAATTCCAATTTCGAGAAAGCTGCCATCTGGAAGTCTGTAATATCCAAAAATGCGTGGTTGATTTGTTTTTAGTTCTATAGCGAGAGATTCTACGAGGTAATCGTTTTTTTGTATTGAATCAATACGTTTCCAATAAGTGGGAACGACCTTTGCTATATCTAAGCCAAGATCATCAGGATAATTAGTTCTGGTTATGACTCCTTCTTTACTTATGATGTACCAGTTTACCTGCTCTATATCTTCAAGCATATTTTCAGATACAAAATCATTCAGCATTTCGCTCAATTTTTCATCACTGAGATCTTGGTTATTTTTGATCTTTTGAGCAAGCAACAAAAGAATTTCTCTTACTATTCCATGGTAAGTACTATCGTAGGCAAGCATCGTATTACCCCATTGATCAAGGTAAATGTGAACAGAACTAACCGCTGATTTATAAGCGGGTTCATAAATATTCTTCTCATAGAAATAATTAAAGAAAAATGTTGAGAAAACTACTGCAAATGTAATTACAACAGCAGATACAAGAAGATATCTGGTCAATAGCATTCTGTTAAATGTTTTCTTCTTCATGTCATCTCTCCTGTATCATACTCGAATACTAAACAATTGTTTAAATTAATAATAACATGGTAATAAACTCACTAATATATTACAGAAAGACTCTGTATAAAAAATTGTCAAAAATCCCCCACCAGTTTTTTTATGGCTCTGATCCATGAATTTCTTTCAGAACTAAAACTTTCATTACTAAATCTGAAATCACATTTACGTATAAATTCATTAAGCTCGTTTCTTAATCCAACCATAATATTATTTTCAGCTTCTTTTATTTTTTCTAATGTCTCAGCGTTTTTACATGATTCAGCCACTTTTTTAAAATGTGGATAACAAATGCCAAAAGAGTTTTGATATTTGCTAAAAAAATCCGGGATTTCGACAGCTCTTAGAAATACGCTAATCAAATAACTTTCCTGCTCTTCCTCAAAAATACAGGCAGGACATTTCTGAAATCTAGAAGCATTTTTTTCGTGATTCATATTTGGATATGTATTTTCAATTAGAGCATCTATGAGATCGGCATATAGAATAGAATGCCCAAGTGGGTCACCCAAAGAATACATGATATGAGCGTGTCTGTTACAAAAACCAAGGGAACTCTTTAACTCTTTTCTTCTATCTGTGTCATTGACTGCTTCATATAAAAAATCATCAAAATACTTAATCAAGTAATTCTTTGATAATGTACAAATCGGACATGAATCATAATTCAAGGCTTTTAGCATTTCATGGTATGCTTTTTCTGAAGTGACATTGTTTTGTTTGTTTCTTTTTTTGAAAAACATGGTACACCTCCATAATCTCAAGTACATTATAACTTGATCAAAGGTTGAATTCTTGAATTCCTTGAAAGTAGTGATAGAGTGAAAGATAAAAGTCTGCTTCCACTTAAGGAGAATGTTTCTAAAAAGAAAATACTTAAAAAAAGATTAGAAGAGCTCCTTCCTGAAATGATGAAGAAAACAGATTCACATATGTGGGTGGTTATTGGAAATGAAAACCATCTCGATCCTATTATGCCAACATTGTTACCTGATGATATCGATTTAGGCAGATTAACAATAGTAGTATTTTGTTTTCATAATGGGAGGTTTGAAAGGCACATTATTTCACGAGCCTTTACTGAAAGTGATGACTTGTTCAAAGCAGATTTCAATAATAAATATGATGATGAATGGGACACTTTGAAAAGAATTGTAAATAGATGCAACCCAAAAAACATTATGATTAATTTTTCGGATGCCATAAAACTGTGTGATGGATTGACTTATACAAATTATAAAAGGTTGAATGAAAGGTTAGGAGACTATTCATCTAAACTTGAAAGTTCTGAAGAACTTGCTTTAATGTGGCTAAATAAACGCACAAAAAAAGAGCTGGATATTTTTGAAACTATCGTGAAAAAAACGGAAGAGATCATCGAAAATGTATTTAGTACCAGTGAGATTTCAAAATTGACAACAGAAAAATTGGAAGGAAAACTGAGTCAAAATGCTGATGATCTTGGCATGACCGTATGGTACAACAAAGTGGATTTTCAAAGAAAAGGAAAAGCATCTTTATTCAATAAAGGCGTTATCCAGCCAGGAGATCTTATTCATTGTGATTTTGGAGTAAGGCATTTGGGCTTATCTTCTGATATTCAGAAACTATTTTATTTGCCTGAAAAATGTGAATCAGATATTCCAGAGAATTTTAAGATTTTTCTTGAACAGGCAAATCACTTGCAGACAATTCTTTCAAATTGCTTTTCTAGTGGATCTAAAGGAGATGAGATTTTAAGAAACACGCGTCACCGGATGCGAAAAGAAAAAATCAATGGAAAAATATACTCACATCCTTTGGGATACTATGGTCATGGATCTGCCCCAATAATAGGCAGGTACAATCAGCAAAATGGAGTCCCTTTGGAGGGAGATCATGCTGTCTACGATAATTCGTGCTGGGCAATAGAATTGTGTGTGATAGGGAATGTCCCTGAATGGAATAATCAAAGGGTGCATATCTTTGTTGAAGACAGTGCAGTCCTTGTTAATAATAAAGTTTATTTTATATCTGAAAGACAGGAGTTTATCAATGTCTTGAAAACTTAAATGGTTTTCTTATGAGATACTTGATGAGTATTCTCTGGTTAGGTGAATATAATAAATCTAATTTCGAAGAAAATAGTTTGTTCTGCTAATTATTCTGTGATAAAATTACATAATACAGAAAAATGGAAGGAGAGCTCTTTATGATTGATAAGAAATTAGCTTCAGATGTGCTTTCTGCAGTATTAAAAGAAGGGGCAGATTTTGCTGAACTTTTTATTGAAGACAGATACAGTACAAATGTGAACATGGTAAACGGAGATATTGATAATGCGCTTTCAGGAAAAAGCTTTGGAGTAGGTATCCGTGCTTTAAAGGAAAATCTGGGTGT
>JASMTM010000018.1:0-4684 GCA_041694295.1 Petrotogales bacterium | reverse complement strand
CTTTTCAGTGAGAAATTTATAGGGGATGTACTTGACGTAATATCCGTAGATGATCCCTTTAATACAGAAATTCCTCTTGAAACAGCTACCGAGGCAGATGCAGCCCTTATGATCATGAATCCTAAAAAAACTGCTGTAATGTTGAAAAGACTTGAAAAACATATGACCGGTTTGAAATACTATGTCGGTGATTATTCATTGGGAACGGATTTCTTTGAATTTGGTGGACAATATGTGAGTAAAGTAAAAGTCGGGTTGGCGGTATCTCCCGGAATATCAGCAGAGGAAATGGTTCCGAACTATATAGGTGGATACGAAGCCTTCAAAGTGGTAGAAGAGATATATGAAAAGAACATAAATCCTGAAGAGTTTTTCTCTTCGCCTGATGAATATTCCTTTGAAGGATACGCTGATATTATTAGTTTTAAAGCAGATGGTTCTTCAAACAAAAGCGTACGTTTCTTCAATCCCAAACCGGTAGGCGATTAAAATGAAGTTGTTTAGCAAAAACAGCCTGTTTATAATAATTGTTGTTCTTATTTTACTTCTTTCGGTGATTTCCGTTGTGTTTTTTCTAAATGAACCCAACATAATAATAATGAGTGATGGAAGCAAAGAAATGGAAGATGCACTTGATGAGTACAGTGAAAAAAAATCATTTGGTGGTGATATTCCTGTTTATTATTATGAAAGGGGCAATATTGAAAATGTAATGGAATCATTACCCGATGAAAAACCCTTGTTGATCATTGGGCCCAGAACAAGTGAAGATGCAAATCAGCTTTTACCCTACATGAGAAATAATGAAAATATTTTTGTGATTTCTCCAACAGTTACATCAGGATCAATTGTGGGCTTCAATGGAAGATTTATTACAATGAGTCTCCCAAATAGCTTAAAAGCAAATAGATTGACCAGAACCATAGAAAGAGCTAATATCTGGAGTGTTTATGTTCTAGTAGATACAATCAACGAGACTTATTGTAATGAAATTCTTGATCACTTCAAACTTGAATACAATGGAAAAATAAAAGGTGTGTTGAAGATTGACAATAGAAGTGAAATAAGGGTAAGTGAAGATATGAAAGATTGTGATGGAATAGTATCTTTCAGCGATGCATTATCGACAGGTATTCTAATGTCCAAACTACGCGAGGAAGGTTATGAGGGTAGCTTTTACGCGACTGAATACGCTTTTAATGAAGATTTAAAATTATTCGACAGAGAAATGATAAAAGATTTGAAGCTTTACGTACCGATTGCTCCTGTAGCAGAAAAGAAAACAAGATCGGTAGATTTCGTTGGAACATATAATGCTCTAGTTGTTGCCGACTATATCACATCCAATTATAGTTATGATCTTGAAAGAGCATTCAATGAAGTTAAAGGAGAGTACTTTGAAGGTTATGATGGAGAATTTAGTATTTCAGAAACTTTCTTTAGTGTAAAAGACTATCAGATTGTAAAATTGGAGGATACGGAAATTTGGGAAGAGTAAGTTTAAAGGAAAGCCTTCACAGAATAAACAAAACAAAAACAATAATTAGAATTATCGTTGCTTTTTTAATTGCTGGTTTTTTGGTTGCAATGATTTTTATATTTATGAGTTTCTCAAAAACCTATACTTTGCGTTACAAAGAAGAGTTTGTTCAACGATTAAATGATGAATTCAATAATATTTTAGATAACAGAGTTATCGCCAAGCCTGTAAAAGGCGGGAAGGTTTCAGGAATCGTATTAGAATAACTTTTTTCTGGAGAACAAATAACTTTTGGTAAGGGATTGTTTGTATACGATAATACATTCAAGAAAGTCATTGATACAGAGGATGGAAAAGTTCTGGTTGAAGTTCCTCTTAAAATGATAACGCCAATTTTTTCAGTCTCAAAGGATGTTTTATGGTATCTTGCAGATTCTAGTGGAAATGTTTTTAGCACATCGATTCAGAGAACCTTATCAGAAGAACCACGTACTCTTGATTTTACTAAAAATAGATTGGTATATTACTATAAATACAACCTTACCAACGATCTGACGCTTGGTGTTGGTTATATCTTTCCCACAGAGTTCTTCTTGATTGCTTTTATAGGAATACTGACTTTAATTATTAGCTTCTGGTATGCTGAGATCTTTTTAGAGAAAATTTCATCGACACTGGAAGAAATTTTAAAAGGCTTTGGTATGGTTCAAAAACATAGAGAGAGTTTTTCAAGCAATGTAGAAGATATCGAATCTTTGAATAGATTTGTAGATGATTTGCGTTACAGGAAAAGTAAATGTGAAGATAATGTTCGTTCCCTAAAGGAAGATATCGAGAAATTGAAACTGGAAATTTCTACACTAAAGGAAAAGAGTTATTTAAAGGTTAAAAGCCTGATGATGGAATTTTCCTCAAGTATTTATAAAAGAATATTTGATTATGAAATAGATATTGGAGATTTTACTGAACTGGCAATTCTAACTGCTCAGGAACTGGGAATTGCTTCTAAAGAAGAGTTAGAGTCCATTGAACTCGGTTTACTGGCAGTGGATCTAGGGATTGCTTATGTAAGGGATTCTGAATATAAAGAACGAGATAATAATAGCGAAACTTATCTTAAGCATCCTATTTATGGAGAAGAAATGTTCAAAAGAATCGGTGATTTTGAGCTGGTATGTGATATCATCAGACATCATCACGAACGGTATGACGGGAAAGGTTTTCCCGATGGGCTTAAGGGAGAAAAATTATCTTTGAGATCAAAGATCGTTTCACTTGTTTCCAGTTACATGAGTTATGTGCTACCAGAACCCTGTGGTGAAGGCAAAAGTATGGAAAAAGCATTGGAAAAGATACGTCAAGAAAAAGGGAGAAAATTCGATCCCGTTGTAGTGGAGGCATTTGAAAAGGTATTGGGAACAGTTAAATAGCATAAATTCTGTCTTTTCCTGTTTGTTTTGCGGTGTATAATGCCTTGTCTGCTTTTTCTACGAGTTCCGTTGATGTTTGACCATCAGCAGGGTACGATGAAATGCCTATACTGCATGAAACCTCTGTTTTTATCCCGTCAACGTCTATGTATCTGATTTTTTCAGCTATCCTCGAAGCAACCTTTATGGATTCTCCTTTATCTGAACCCACAGCGATAATACAGAACTCATCACCGCCATAGCGTGCTCCTATGTCGATTCTTCTGAGGTTCTTCTTGATAACATTTGCTACGTGTTCAATTATTTTATCTCCAATGATGTGTCCATAGGAATCATTCAGTAATTTGAAATTGTCCAGATCCATCATGATCAATGAGAATTGTTCGTCAGAGCTTTCGAGAAGCTTTTCAAGAATGACGAAAAATTCTGTGTGATTGTATAATCCGGTGGCTGAATCAATCTTACTTGCCATAACCAGTCTTCTATACTTCTGACCTTCTTCGAGAACACGAAGCACAATGTCTGCAATGATTTCCAGTATTTCTATATCCTCATAGCGCGGTCTACGACCATCAAGAGGGGCATCTACAGATATGTATCCAATGGTATCAGATTTATTAACGATGGGTATTATTAAAAGATCGTTGGGTCGCCACTCTCCCTGACCTGCGATGAGCTCATCGTAATCACCCTGGTATGTGTATGTGGTATCAAGTTCCTTTGCACCTTCAGGAATGAAAAATGATCTGCTAACTCTGAAGTTTTCGTCAAAGAACTGCTTTATATCGTCTATTTCGGGAGATCTGTCCTTCAATTTTCTGAATTCTTCGGTTTCAAGACCTGACTGTGCAACTCTCTCAACTTTGTTGTTTTCTCTATCAAAAAGATTAATCAAAACATATTTGTAACCTATTGAATCGTGAATGATTGAAGCTATTTGGTTCAATACACTTTGAAAATTGGAATCGGATCGAACAAGAGAGATCATTTCCAGCGTCTTCGATAATTTATTCCTCAAAGAACCAATTCGTTCTAGAGTTTCTTCCTTTTCATCTGATAGATTGATAAACTGAACAAATCCCCATAAACCAAGTGTTGTAGCAGGGAACAAGAGAAAAACGAGAGCTGTTTCGAGATTACTGCCCATTTCGTAAAGGTTCCACATCATGCCACCATAAATTGCCAGAAAAAGGAAATAACCAAATTCAATAAGGTCTGTGAATATGGTGGTTCTGTTGAGTTTCACTCTACCGAGAACGAAACCGTACAAAATATCGGCTGTGATAATGCTAACAACCCTTGCAATGAGAACAAAGACAATAAGTGAGATATAGAAATTTCCTGTCCAATCTACTAGATAAGCTGCGAGACCATAGCTAAGAAAATAATTTAGTACACGATATATCTTTCTATGTGTTTTTAATTTCTCTCCACTCACGGGTTTGAAGAAAAGCAACAAACTTGCGAAAGGCGCAAGATATGGGTCCCAGAATATTATTAAAGGAATAATCCCTGCAAAGTTACTAATAACAGAAAAATCCTTGGTTCTTATCGGAATAAAATCAGCCAGTAAGAAGAAAGCCAGCAAAGGTATTATAGCAAGAGGAAATGCAAAAGCTTGGGTTGTTAATAACAACCCAGTGGCGAGCAATATTGACATAATGCCCAAAACAATGTTTAGAAAGAGGTAACCCTCTTTGCTCATCTCAAAGTTCCTCCATATATTATAATACCATAGAAAAATAGAGTTTCATACAATTGATTTAAATATAGA
>JASMTM010000017.1:0-14537 GCA_041694295.1 Petrotogales bacterium | reverse complement strand
AGAGACAGTAATGCGAAATATAGAGGTATTAAACGAGGGGAAAACAGTTTTGTAAAATCCGGAACGATAATATTAAAGCAGTGTGGAACAAAAATCCATCCAGGAGAAAATGTAGGGATGGGCAGAGATTTTACATTATACGCTTTAATTGATGGCAAGGTTCACTTTGAAACGAAAAGGAACCGTAAGTTTGTAAGCGTCTATAACGATACACAGCAATAGAGCAAATTCGAGGGAGGATTAATTGTTATGAAAATACAGAAAACACCTCTTTGTAAAAGAAGCACCAACTGGACAAAAGTTCAGACAAAACGAAAAGGTGAAATAGACAAGGTAGAATACTATGTTTCTGATCACAATGATGAGAAAATTGAAAGAAACTGGTATCTAGTAGATGCTGCCGATGCCCCCTTGGGTAGACTGGCAAGTCAAATCGCCAGGATATTGATGGGTAAGCACAAGCCAATATATACACCACATGTTGATACAGGAGATTTTGTTGTTGTGGTTAATGCATCTAAGATTAAGCTAACAGGGAAGAAAATGAATCAGAAGAAATACTACAGATATACCGGTTACCCCGGAGGTTTGAAGACCAGAACAGCGAAGGAAATGATCGAAAGACATCCTGAAAAGGTTATCAAAATGGCTGTTCGCAGGATGTTACCAAAAACTATACTTGGAAAAACTATGCTTAGAAAGCTTAAAGTATATGCTGGACCTGAACATAAACATGAAGCTCAAAAACCAGAGCAGATTGATTTGTTGAAGTAAGGAGGATATTGAATGGCTGAAATGGTGGAATATTATGGAACAGGAAGAAGAAAAACCGCAGTTGCAAGGGTTCGATTAAGGCCAGGAAAAGGAAAATTTGTAATTAACGGAAAGGAATTTGATGATTTACAGAAATATCTTCATAATGATTTGTGGGTAAGACATGCCTTAAAACCTGCTGTAATTACAGAATCGCTTGGAAAATTTGATTATGTGATTAGAGTTAATGGTGGGGGATTGTCAGGACAAGCAGGAGCTATGAGATTGGGAATTGCCCGAGCCCTTTTGGAGTTCAATCCCGATCTTAAAAAGCGTTTAAGAGAAGAAGGTTTACTTACTAGGGATTCAAGAAAAGTTGAAAGAAAGAAGTACGGTTTGAAAAAGGCAAGAAGAGCTCCACAATTCTCAAAGAGATAATATATCGCTATATAAGTCAGAGTGGATTCCTTCTGTGAAGGGGTCCACCATCTTTCGGTGGTGATTTAGTGTTCGACAAGGATCTAATTGAGAAGCTGAAATCTTCTGTGGATATTGTCGAACTCGTGGGACGTTACGTTAACCTCCAGAAGTCAGGAAGCTATTATCGTGGACTTTGCCCATTTCATAATGATACAGATCCTTCTTTCTATGTGAGTCCCGGAAAAGGTTTTTTTCACTGTTTTGGTTGCGGTGCTTCTGGTGATGTAATAAGTTTTTATCAAAAGATAGAAGATTTGTCCTTCACTGATGCGGTAGTTCAGCTTGCAGACATGTTTAATGTGAATGTCCCGATAGACGCTTTTGAAGAAACAGCTTATCATAAATCTACTAAAATACTTGAAAATCTTGCCAGATACTGGCACAACGAGTTATTCAAAAAAAACAAAACCAGTCAAAATGTTATTAGCTACTTAAAAAGCAGAAAGATCACGGAAAAGACCATTCGTAGTTTCGAACTTGGTCTTTCAACTGGTGATCGAACTCTTGAAAGATTTATTCAGTCTAATAAAAGAATTAAAAGAGATGATTTGGTTTCCGCAGGAGTCGCATATTTTAGCAAGGGGAACCTCATTAATAGATTTTCAGATAGATTAACTATACCAATAAGAAATAAGTCAGGTAGAGTTGTGGGTTTTGGTGGCAGAGTGATTTCAGATGATGACGGACCAAAATACATCAATTCGCCTGAGAGTAGTATTTTTAAGAAAAGCAAACTTTTATTTAATTTGAACAGAGCAAAAAAGAGTATAGACAGTTTGAATTATGTGATAGTAGTTGAAGGATTCTTCGATGTTATCTCATTGTATGAAGCAGGGATAGAAAATGTAGTTGGAACACTTGGAACATCGCTTACAGGAATACAGTTGAAACTCCTCAGAGATATTACCGAAAATATTCTATTCTTTTTTGATTCAGATGAAGCCGGTCAAAAAGCTACGTTTAGAGCTGTAGAAATGGCAGAGCAGTTAGGGCTATCCACCGCAGTTGTGCAAACTCCTAAATTTAAAGATCCCGGTGAATTGTTGGTGAAAAAGGAACCAAAAGAAATTCGTGATATTTTAAATCAGGCAGTACCGGGACCGACATTTAAGATACATTATTTTTCGAGAAAACTCGATCTAAAGAACGATCAGGGAAAGAAAAAGCTGTTACAGATTTCAGAACCATATTTAAGAAAGTATCAAGAACAGGGTGATAATCCTGGACTGCAGACCGCGGTGAAAGCGATATCGGAGCTAACAGGTTATGAAGAAGAGTCGATAAGTGTTTCTTCCCGAAGGAAACCATTCAGGAAAAAAGTTAAACCCGAGTCCGGTGAAAAGAAACTCAAACCCGGTGAAAAGGAATTGCTTAAAATCTACTTTTCTTTTCCTGAATATAAATCTGTAGTTTTGAAAACCATGGAATTACTTCCTCTGAGTTCTGCCTGTATGGAGATTTATAAGCTAATCAAGAAAGATGATGATTTTGAGCACATACTGAAAAATGTTGAAGAAGACCTTGGAAGAGAACTTATAAATATTGTGGAAACCCCAATGAACAAAAACATAGCTGAAGCAATACTTAATGATCTTGAAAAACGAACTGAAAAGATGTTGATCAAGGAGCAGATAAAAGAACTGGACAGAAAGATCAACCAGGTAAGCAATGAAAAGGTCAAAACTTCTCTTCTTATGAAAAGGGTACAACTGTCTAGGTTGCTCTTGAAAAGTCAGGGAGGTGAAAATAATGGCAGCTAAAAAACAAAACACAAAGACAAAGAAAAAAGAAAAGAAGCTATCAGAAGAACAGGTAAAGAAGAATATTGACAAATTGATTAAACTGGGAAAAAAACAGGGTTATATAACCTATGCTGATATAGATAATGCTTTTCCTCCTGATTACAAAGGTTTCGATGCTCAGATGATGGAGAAAACTTACGAAGAATTAGAAAAGAATAAAATCAGGATTGTCGAAAAGGATGAAGAAGAGGAAGAAGATACGGAGGATACCGAGGAAGAAGAAATTGACTCGTTATTATCGAGTTCTCCGGAAATGTACGATAATATTTCTTTGAAAGATCCTATAAAGATGTATCTTAAGGAAATAGGAAAAATATCATTGTTGACACCAAGTAAAGAGAGAGAATTGGCAAGAAGGGTTCAAAAAGGTGATAATAAAGCCAGAAGAGAACTAATAAAAGCCAATCTCAGACTCGTTGTTTCAATTGCAAAACGTTACATTGGTAGAGGACTGTCTTTTCTTGATCTTATTCAGGAAGGAAATATTGGGCTGATTAAAGCAGTCGAGAAATTTGATTACAAGAAAGGCTATAAATTCAGCACATACGCAACATGGTGGATTAGACAAGCAATAACAAGAGCGATTGCCGATCAGGCAAGGACCATAAGGGTCCCGGTACATATGGTTGAAACGATAAATAAAGTAAACAAGGTTATTCGAGAACACTTACAAGAACAGGGTGAATATCCAAGTGTTGAGGAACTTGGTAAACTTACTGGTAAATCGCCTGAAAAAATTGAAGAGATACTTGCCGCTTCTAAGGAAACGATTTCTCTTGAGTCGCCTATAAGTGGAGATGAAGAATCAACCATGGGAGATTTTGTTCATGATGAATCTGTTGAAAAACCTCAGGAGTCAGCAATGAAAATGCTATTGCGGGAAAAAATAGATCATGTACTCGACACGTTGAGCCCGCGAGAAGCGATGGTTCTGAAAATGAGATACGGACTATTAGATGGAAAAACAAAGACACTGGAAGAAGTTGGCCAGTTTTTCAACGTAACCAGAGAGAGAATTAGACAGATAGAAGTAAAAGCACTGAGGAAACTAAGACATCCTTCCAGGAGCAAACAGCTGAAATCCCTTATGGGAATGTTAAATGATTCACGGACTGAATAACACAAAAAAGAAACGTCTCCTTAAATAAGTTATCATTATTCAGAAAAGCAATTCTTGTATAATTATTGTGCAATCAATGAGGGGGACGTGATAAGATGAATGGAAAACCATCGGGATCAAACAAGAGAAGATTTCAATCAAGTCCCAAAGTTGTTGCCCAAATTGATCTTATTAAAATGAACAAAAACGGTGATAAAGAAGCCACTCAAGACGAGATTAGAAGTAGATTATCGTGTAATAATGGAAATGAAAGAAAGGAGCAGTCTCATGAATGAGACTGCTCTTATCATTAAGGACTTCAATCTTTATATTGACAGTGAAAGAGTATTGAAGGATATTAGTTTTTCTGTTCCCAAAGGTCAGATTGTACTTTTTTATGGTCCGCGGGCTTCGGGAAAATCCATGTTGCTAAGAACACTCCTCCATCTCAATGAAGAGTTATTTGAGAATGTCTATGGAGACGGCATAGTAAAGCCTTTTGGCAGGAGAATAGAGGATTACGACAGAAAAGAGTTGAGGAACGATATTGCCTACGTTGATACATCATTTCTTACCGCGTTGAGTGATTTTAGCCTGAAGGAGTTTTTCAGGTTAATAAAGGGGAATAATTTTAACTTAGAAGAACTATCTGATTATGACCTTGATTTGATAAAGTCACTTCATATTGAAGACATTCTATCTTATTCTCCCAAAACAAGTTTGAACGTATTACTTCCCTATCAAAGAATCCTTCTTTTAATATATTCAACACTTGCCAGAAAACCATCTATGGTAATTCTTGACAGTATCGTAGATCACCTTGATGATGAAAGCTCTGTTCATATAAAAAATATGATATATCAGTCAAAGAAAGATCGTACCGTTTTGCTTTCCAGCCGCTATACATTGAGGCTTTTGGACATATGCGATTTGTTAATTTCTTTAAAAGATGGTAAAATTTCATATGTAGGATCTCCAGAGAATTATGTTGTTTCCTGAAATTACAGGATAGGAGTGTAGATTTTTGCAAGTTCTTACAGTCACCCTTAACCCTGCGCTAGACAGGGAATTGATTGTTGATGATTTCAAAATCAATGAAATGCGCAGGATAAGAAATCAAAAATACTCAAAGACGGAACCCGGGGGTAAAGGTATAAATGTATCCCTGATTTTATCTGGATTGGGAATACCCAGTATCGCTATGGGATTTCTGGGAGGTTTTATTGGTGCGGTAGTTGAAAGAAGATTGAGAAAAGCAAGCGATATAATAACCTCTCATTTTTGTTATGTGGACGAAGAAACACGTGAGAATATAGCTATCATTGACCAGGTAAATGACACAATTACAGAGATTAATTCTTCTGGACCTATTATCGATGAACGATCATTGAATATGTTTAAGAGAAGATATGAAATAACGTTGAATAGAGTAAAGTCAGTTGTAATTTCCGGCAGTGTTCCACCTGGAGTTCCTGAAGATTATTATGCAATACTTGCATCTAGAGCCAAAGAAACTGGTAAGACGATTATAGGAGAATCGATAGGAAAGCATTTCGAAGAGGCTCTAAAAGCGGGGCATTACACAGTAGCCAAACCAGATTTAAGGAGCTCCAAAGAACTTTTGGGTAAAAAGCTCAAAGAGCTTGATGATTATGTTGAAGCTGCTCAGGAAATAGTAAGATACGGAAACAAAATGGCAATAGTTTCTTACGAAATTGAGGGAGATATAATAGCCACTGAAGAGGGCGTTTGGTTAATGAAAACAAAAGCCCGTATTGAACAGTCACATTTGCTTGGAACAGGAGATAGCTTTGTTGCTGGCACAACATATAGTTTAATTAAAAATAGAAAAGAACTATTAGAAGCTGCAAAGATTGGCATGGCTGCAGCAGTAACAGAAAGTAGATTTATAGGCAAAGAGTTTTTTACAACAGAGGATATTCAAAGTAATATGAACACCTTTGAAGTGAAAAGATTGAGGTGATCCAGTGAAAGTTAAAGATGCCATGATAAAAGATGTATCAGCGATTTTTGAAGATGAATCTATAGAAGATTTTGTCGTGGCATGCTTGAGAAAAATGCGAACAGGATTGCCTGTTATTGACGAGGAATACAGAGTCATTGGTTTTCTGAGTGAAAGTGATGTTATAAAAAGCTCACTTCCAAGTTATTTTAGCCTGCTAAGAAGTGCTTCATTTATTCCGGATACACATCAGTTCATGAGCAAATTAAAAGAAATCAGGAATGACCCTGTTTCAGAGCATATGTTCTCTCCAGCCGTAACCGTTAAACTAGAAGATACAACATTACACGCAGCTGATATTCTTATTAAAAAAGGGCTTAAGACAATACCTGTAGTGGATGATGAATCAAGGTTACTGGGTTATATCAATAGACTATACTTAATAAAAGTTGGGCTGGAGGGTAAAATAAATTCGGAATGAGAAAACGAGTTTCAATATTTACCTTTGGATGTAAATTAAATCAGTACGAGACAGAAATTATGCGGGAAAAACTTTCGCAAAAATATGATGTTAGTCTTGATGAAAAAAAGGCTGACCTTTTTATCGTTAATACCTGTACAGTAACAGCAGAGGCAGAAAGAAAAACAAGACAACTGATTAGAAGTTTGAAACGGGAAAATAGAGAAGCATCTTTTATAGCGGTTGGTTGTTACTCAAAGCTTTCACCTGAAGATTTCCAAACACTTGGTTTTAATTATGTTGGCGGAGTTGAAGAAAAACGATCCATAGAAAACATTGTTGAGGCCGTTTTCAATGGCGAAGAACCTGTACTCAGAATGGAAGAATATATGACAGTAAAAGGAGGATTGGCTGACAGGACAAGAGCTTTTTTGGCAGTACAGGATGGTTGTATTAACAATTGTGCTTACTGTAGAATCCGATTGGCGAGAGGAAACAGAATAAAAAGCAAAGATAGAAATTTGGTACTGGATGAATTCAGACATCTCATAGAAAATGGTTACAAAGAGATTGTACTAACTGGTGTGAATATTGGCTATTATGGTTTTGACAGAAATGATAGTCTGTTTGAGCTGCTTAAATGTTTATCTACGATATCAGGTGACTGGCGATTAAGGCTTAGTTCGTTGGATCCCAGAGCGATGAGCGGCAAATTGATCCATTACATTGCCAACCATGAAAAAATTGCGCAGCATGTACATCTTTCATTACAGAGCGGGTCAAACAGTGTTTTGGAACGCATGAAGAGGCATTATACAACTAAGCGCTATAGTGCAATTATTAATAAATTAAGAAGCAGAAACGAGCGTTTTTCATTTACAACGGATATAATAGTGGGTTTTCCTGGGGAAACAGAGAGAGAATTTGAAGAAACCTGTGACTTTGTAAGAGAGATGGAGTTTTTGAAGGTGCATGTTTTCCGTTTTTCTCCAAGACCGGATACGGAAGCTTTTTCTATGAAAAATAAGGTTTCAGGAACAGTCAAGAAGAATAGATCGAGAGTACTGAGAGAAATAGCAGAAAAAAGCAGTCAAAACTATTTGAAGGCTCAAGAAGGTAAGAAAAGCACAGTGCTTGTTGAAACAACAAATCATGGTTTTAGTATGGGTTATGATGAGTACTATATTCAGCATAGAATAAAAGGCATACATACAGAGGGTTTTGTCAGGGTACAAATGCAAAAATCCGAAAGATCGGGGGCGTTTTCGAATGCTGAATTATGTTGCGAATCGGTGGAGGTCTGACGAAGAAAGTTTGATCAACATCAAGGATATCGTACCTGCCATGGGGCAGGTTGCCTATGAAGTTGTGAGGACATACAACAGATTGCCTTTTGCTTTGAAGAAGCATTACATAAGGCTGGAAAAGACGCTTGCTTTTTTCTCAATGGAACCTTCAATGAGCTTCGAAGAGCTGGTTCATATTATTAATGAAGGAATAGAGAAAAATTCAGAGAAAGATGCTGACGAGTTTAGAATAAGAGTCGTTCAGTTTCCTTCTAAAAGCATTTGTTTACTTTTCGAGAAACTTGAAACCGGTGTGCTGAAGGATATTTACGAACTTGGTGTAAGGGTTTCAATTTCTCCATATTTAAAACCATCTGGAGAAATAATTCCGCCTTCAATAAAGGTCTACGGTTCTCCGTGGATAACATTGACAAAGAAGTTGATGGTGGATAACTACGATTTAGTTTTGTTGAACGAAAAGGGCAATGTAACAGAAGGTTCCTATACTAATATTTTTCTTGTTAAGAATGAGAAATTAATAACCCCCGATATCAGATCTGGTGTATTACCAGGAGTAACGCGAGAAAACATTTTAAGCCTTGCCAGAGCAATGGACATCACGGTTGAAGAGAGAAATGTAAAGTCATGGGAATTATTTACTGCGGATGAGTTGTTTTTATCTCATACAAGTATGGGACTGGTTCCGATAAGAAAAATTGAAGATAAGGTTTTGATAGAAGATTTCACAGATGGCCTTACACGAATATTACTGGATAATTTTGAAGGCTTTGTGATGACGAGAGACGAAAACTGGGAAGGTATACAATGAGAAAAAATTATAAAACTATGTCAGAAGTCCTGGACATACTTTCTAAAAAGAATTATATTTTTAAGAATCTTAAAGTGAAGAGCACTCTAAACAAAGAATGGGAAAATATTTTTGGGAAAACTGTCTCGAAGCATTGCAGAGTGAAGGATTTTGATAATGGTTTGTTGACTATCGTTGCCGATGATGGTGTCTGGAAGTCAGAGCTTTTATTGAGAAAAGGACAGATACTTTCAAAAATAAATAAGGCACTTGGTACCAGATTGGTTAAGGATATCAGAATAGGCTCAGGGAAATAAATTCTGACTGTAAACCATTATAGTTGAAGTTAGTGAAATACCAGTTGACATGGAGGTGTACAAGTGGAAGAGAAAAAAATATACGATGCTCAAAGTATAAAAATACTAAAAGGCCTTGATCCTGTGAGAAAAAGACCGGGGATGTATATAGGTTCTACAGGAAAAGCAGGATTACATCACCTTGTATATGAGGTTCTGGATAACAGTATAGATGAAGTTGTCGCAGGAGAATGTGATCTTATTACCATAACCATCGAAAAGGATGGAAGTGTCAGGATAACAGATAACGGAAGAGGAATTCCTGTTGATATTCATCCTGAAACGGGAAGTAGTGCGCTGGAAGTTGTTATGACTACACTTCACGCTGGGGGAAAGTTCTCAAAGGAAACGTACAAAATTAGCGGCGGATTGCACGGTGTTGGAGTTTCTGTGGTAAATGCGCTTTCTGAATGGCTTGAAGTTAAGATATATCGTGATGGAAAAATATACAGACAGGTTTATGAGCAGGGAAGACCGGTAACATCTGTTGAAGTAATTGGAGAAACGAAGCTTACTGGAACTGAGACTTCTTTCAGGCCCGACAAAAATATTTTCAGTACTACGGATTTTGATTTTGATATTCTGGAAGCTAAGTTCAAAGAATTGGCCTATCTCAATCCTGGCGTGAAAATAACTTTTGAAGACAAGAGAATTGGAGAAAAAAGGACCTTTGACTTTGATGGTGGAATAGTAGAATATGTCAAAGCGATAAATAAGAAAAGACGCGCTCTAAACAAAGAACCATATTATATTGAAGGCGAGTACAACGAAATTAAGGTACAATTGGCAATTCAGTTTACAAGCTCATACGATGAGAAAATAATGACCTTTGTAAACAATGTCAAAACAGTTGAAGGTGGGACCCATCTCACTGCTTTAAAAACAGTGCTTACAAGAGTTTTTAATGATTATGCCAAAGAATTCAATATACTTAAAAAGAAAGACGATAATCTTCATGGTGAGGATATAAGAGAAGGACTAACAGCAATTCTCAGTATCCTAATTAAAGAACCTCAATTTGAAGGGCAGACAAAAGCAAAGCTTGGAAATGAAGAAGCGTATGAAGCTGTAATAAAGGTCGTAAGAGAAAAATTGAGTGAAGTTATCGAAATGAACAAAACAGAGGTTAAATCAATCTTAAACAAGGCTCTTGAAGCAGCTAAAGCAAGATTGGCTGCAAAAAAGGCCCGAGAGATGATAAGAAGAAAAAATGTACTGGAGAACACAACACTACCAGGCAAGCTTGCAGATTGCGTTTCTCAAGATCTGGAAAACACCGAACTGTTTATTGTTGAGGGTGATTCAGCTGGCGGCTCAGCAAAACAGGCAAGAGAAAGAGGATTTCAGGCAATTTTACCATTGCGCGGAAAGATTCTCAATGTTGAAAAAGCTGGAATAGACAGATTGTTAAAAAATGAAACGATAAACAATATAATTGTGGCAATTGGCACTGGAATTGGTGAAGAATGTGATGTGTCAAAATTAAGATATGGGAAGATCATAATTATGACTGACGCTGATGTTGATGGAGCACATATCACGACATTACTTTTAACACTTTTCTATCGTTATATGACACCGCTTATAGCAGAAGGAAAGATATACGTTGCACAGGCACCTCTGTATAAAATTGACATTGGAAAACAGAGCCATTATTTTTACACCGATGAAGAACTGCAAAGTTTTTTGAAGGAAAACAGTGATAAAAAATATTCTTTCTCAAGATACAAGGGTCTGGGAGAAATGAATCCTGATCAGTTGTGGGATACCACAATGGATCCTTCCTCCAGAAAACTTGTACAGATAAAGATGGAAGATGCCGAAGAAGCAGACAGGGTATTCACAATATTGATGGGTAGCGAAGTAGATGAGAGAAGAGACTTTATAAAAAGGCATGCACTTGCGATTACCGATCTTGATGTGTAGTTTTCTCTATGAGACGGAGAGTTTTAATACTTTTCTTTTTAATTGCGTGTCTGTGGATACTTGGGCTGGCAAATTTTACAATTGAAGTATTCTTTACTGAAATCCGAAATAACACTTATCTGGTATATACTGAAAATGGTGATGAATATACACTTGATTTTCCCGGGGTCTTTGTAAAGAAATGGTATGCTGATATAATAGTTCCACCAGGTATGGAGAAGCTTCCTGGCGATCGTTTGATGTTTAAAGATGCCAGGTACATATTCTATTACAGTAATGATTATTACTGGGTAAATGAATCTTTTGAAATCATAGATTTTGCAACAGTTGAAGATCTTAAAACAAATATTGTATATACCGGTCTTGATTTTTTTAATAATGCCGGTACTTACTCCATCAGAAAGGATATGATAGAGGAGATTCATGATATCGTTAATAAGAGTGGTTCAATGGGTCGGGGCAACGTAACGGTATCCTATGTTGATATTAGCAATAAACGTATTGTGTTAAGAAGAGGAATAAGCGTTAAAATTTTTGATTGGGAGACACTAGACTTAATTGACAATTCATTCTATGAGATAATTGAAAAGTCCGATGATCTTAGTGAATTTGTACTATTTAGTGATGGTAAATTATTAAGGGTGAGGTGAAATAAATATGCCAAGGGGAAAAGAATATTCTGTCTCAATTGACCTGGGAACGAATACGGTTAAAGGCGTTGTTATCAGTACTGATAACACAGGACAGATGTTTTTTGAGGCTTATGGCAGCGTTAAGGCTGTTGGTATAGACAATGGCGATGTGAAAGATGCTGTAGCCTTGAAAGCTTCGGTGCAAAAACTTATCGATGATCTTACGGGTCAATTGGGAAAGAAGGAAATTGAAGCTGAATTTAGAATTTGTTTTACTGACGGAGAATATTCGGTTTTTTCAGAAAATGTAGAAGAAGAGATTTCTTCGGAAGAACCTGTTCTTGTTACTCAGAATACCATTGACGGCATCATGTCAAGGATTTCGCAAAACAAGCTCAAACAGGGAAATACAAATATTCATAAGAAGTATGTAAGGAAATATATACTCGATGATGAAAAGGTTGTATTTAACCCAGTAGACATGGAAGCAAAAAAACTGAATGTTGAGATGGTTTTTGTTTCAAGCGAGGGAAGAAGTGCAGAAGTTTTCAGAAGGCTTTTTGAAGAGTTGCTCGGTTCATCAGATTTTTTGCTGCTTCCATCACTTGTTTCTAGCGCAGAAGCCGTTTTAACAGACACAGAAAAGCAACATGGTGTGGTTTGTGTAGTGTTGGGACATGAATTCTCTGAGTTGATTATATATAAAGAGAATCTCCCCGTGCACATTTCCAGAATCCCCCTGGGCATTAAGAATATCGTTAGGGACATTGCAGTAGTTTTGGGTACATCTCAGGATGAAGCGGAGAGATTATTGGTTACAAGTGGCTACGCTACAATGAATCCTCCTTCTTCAGAAAGCTCTGTTGAATACTTTGGCCTGGACGAAAGAACAAGAAAAAGGGTAACAGTTAGAAAATTATCTACTGTTGTCTTTGCCAGGGTGAAAGAATTGCTAAACAAGATTCGGAGAGAAGTTCAGATGTTTATGAACCAACATCCCGAGTATTCTGAAGACGGGTTACCCGGTGGAATAGTTTTCACTGGAGGAGGAGCCAAACTTAGAGGGCTCGGTGATACTGGTGTTGAATCACTAAAAATGCCTGTAAGGGTCGGTACATATGAGACAAGTTTTAATCCGCGCATCGAAGAGAGCGAAGATGTTTCAAATGATCCAGTTTTCAGTGCGTGTTTGGGGAATATCGTAGACGAGGAATCAAAACAGATGGGATTTTCTGAAGGGATTGCGACAGAACAAAGGAGAAGAAGCTTTGGTGACTTCATTAGATCTCTCTTCTTCGGAGGTGTTGAGGATGAGCTTTGAAATAAATTATGAAAAGGGAAATACAGAACCAAGATTACCCCTTATCAAAGTAATCGGCGTGGGCGGCGCCGGTGGCAATGCTGTCAACAGAATGATAACTGAGGGTATACATGGCGTTACCTTTATTGCAGCAAATACGGATGTTCAGGTTCTTAACAGTAGTGAAGCTGAGATAAAGATACAGCTTGGAGACCATCTGACAAGAGGACTTGGTGCTGGAGGTGACCCGAAGATCGGCGAACACGCTGCTCAAGAAAGCATTGAGGAGATAACAAAGGAATTAGAAGATACAGATCTTCTTTTTATAACCGCCGGTATGGGAGGCGGTACTGGTACTGGAGCCGCTCCAATAATTGCATCAGTTGCCCGTGAAATGGGTATCCTTACTGTGGCGGTAGTAACTACACCATTTTTCTTTGAAGGTAATACAAGGTTAAAGGTTGCATGGGAAGGGTTGAAGCAGTTGAGAACTTCTGTGGATACAATGATAAGAATTTCCAATAACAAACTGCTGCAGGAATTACCCCCTGACACTTCTATTGTCGAAGCTTTCGCAAAAGCAGATGAAACACTACATCACGGAATAAAAGGTATTTCAGAACTGATAACAAGAAGAGGATACATAAACCTCGACTTTGCAGATGTTGAATCTGTTCTGAGAAATGCAGGGACAGCTATGCTGGGAATTGGTGTTGGAGAAGGTGACAAAAGAGCAGAAGATGCTGCAAGAGCAGCAATGGAGAGCAGATTGTTGGAGAAACCCATAGATAATGCAACTGGAATAATACTGAATGTTTCAGCAAAAAATATCACGTTAAAGGAAATGAACATCGCCGCAGCTATGGTTAGACAAAATTGTAGTGAAGAAGCTGATGTGAAGTTAGGATTAATTGTAGATCCAGAGATGAATGATGAAGAGCTACATATAACACTTATAGCTGCAGGATTTGAAATGGAAGAGGAAATGCTCGGTGATACGCTGGATATTCCAGCAATATACAGATTTGGACTGGACACGCAGGAGGAAGGTATGTAATAAATGAGGATTTACAAAAGACTGGGAGAGCTGCTTGAAGAAAAGGGTCTGGTAACTCCAGATGTGCTGAACAGAGCAATTACTGTTCAGAAGAAAGTCAATAAACCCCTTGGAGAAGTTCTCGTGGAAATGGGTATGCTTTCCTGGGATGATATTTATAGTGCATTATCAACACAATATGATATAGAGGTTATTGATGACGTTCCCGGTGTAGTACCACCTGAAGTACTGAGACTTGTTCCAAGGTCAGTTGCTGAAAGACTTAATGTGGTACCAATAAACATTGAAGACAGCAGGTTGGTCGTACTGACACCAGAGGTGTTGAAAGTACCTCAAATAGAAAGGGAACTATCCTTTTTAACTGGTTTTGATATTGATGTAAAACTCACGCCGCCGCCAAGTTTTGATCCTCTATATAAATCCAGCTATGAAGAAACTCCAACGAGCGAAATAATCGAGAAGAGCTTCGATCTTGATGAAATGGAGCAAACTGAGGAAGAAACACAAGAGGAAACTGATGAAGAAAAAACTCCCATAACCAGATTCATTAATTCGTTACTGGATAATGCTATTAAAAGTAATTCAAGCGATATTCATCTGGAACCTTATGAAAAA